>JAJFJH010000183.1 GCA_021774155.1 Nitrosomonas sp. | reverse complement strand
CAATTCAGTTTGGTCCGTCAGGTTTAAAGCTGTTTTCTTCCCCGATGATGACGTTGCAGAACTTCGTTCAGCTCTAGACCAACGGCCAATTGCACTTAAAGAAATACCTAAATGATCAACCACCTGTTGGTGGGTATAGCTTTTTCATTAACTAACCTTGCCGCATCTTGTTTAAATTCAAGTGTATATTTCGGATTCACTCGTTTTGTTTGTGTATTCATATTCACCTCTAATGACATTATAAATCTGCCTCTAGATGTGTCCTGTTGCATTAAACCATTTCAATGTTACCCGGGTTAACGCGCCAGCACTCGACCCTACCGGAGAGGAGAAGCAGGGAAATAGTTCGACTACGCCCTGCTTCTTACTCTACTTTCGACGGAAAAAAGCTTGGTTATTTAGTAATTGTAATAGGCTGGTATACGCGTAAAGTGCGAATTGGCGTTTATCAAACACGATGATGACTGATTTTTGTGTCCAGGCATTGGAAGCGACGATTCAGGTTTATGGTTGCCCTGAGATATTTAATACCGACAAGGAATCTCAGTTCACCGTTAACACATTTACAGGCCTGTTGAAGGAAAATGATATTCAAGGCCAGCATGGATGGAGAAGGCTGTTCGTGACAATATTTTCGTTGAAAGACTATCGAAAACAGCAAAGTGTGAACATTTATATACCAAATAATTCAATAATCTAAAGGAAGCAAGAACAAGTTTAAGTGTCTGGTTAAAATGATATAACCAAGAACGGTTTGATCAAAGTCTTGACAATTTAACACCAGATGAAGTCTACTATTAAAATCAAGCAATTCCTCAAGCTGCCTGGACTTGTTTAACCAACCATGTTAAAGCTTAGTTTAACCTCAGGCCGCCCAGCTAAAGGAAACCACTTCATAGCTGTCTACGATGTTCCAATAAATTAAAGATTATTTTGGAGTATTCTGAATGACTGTACTTCTTGTACAATTCACCCATGAGATTTTTTTCAAGGCGGATACATAGCGTATCTTTAAATCGTCTAAAGAATTGCCATGGCAACGACAATCAACAAGAATAAAAATATAGCAATTTCGTTTGCTATTTCTGAATGGTCGGGTTGGCAGGCTACAATTCCTGACGAAACCATTGATACATTACCTGAATTGACGATTTCCGATACTCCGGATGTTTCGATGATTCCCCCCATGCTACGTCGACGTCTCAACTTGCTAGGCCGTGCTTGTGCCAGTGAAATGATGAAGCATTTGAGGGATGGCGATAATTTTCCGGTTGTTTATTGTTCGCAGCATGGTGATATTGAGCGAACATTGAAAGTGCTTACGGAATTGGTCGATCATCAACCGGTTTCACCGATGCATTTTAGCCTGGCTGTACATAATGCAATTTGTGGTGTTTTATCTATCCAGGCTGGATTAACTGCAAATATTAGTGCCATCGCAGCGGGCCAACAAGGCTTGGTTCCGGTATTACTAGAGGCTGCGGGTATTCTTCTGAGCGGCAAGGACAAGGTGCTTTGCGTCATTTGCGATGTGTTATTGCCTGAGATTTACCGAGATAAGCAAAGCCTACCCAAGACTTCTTATGCTATTAGCTTTATCATGACTCAATCGCAAGGTATTCATCTATCACTTCAACAGTTAATCACAGTTAATTCAAAATATAATAACAGTACTTTACCTACTGACTTAATAGCGTTTCTTTCTTCAGATGAACCGGGATTGTTAGTCGAGCATAATGGTAGCACCTGGAAAATAAGTAGAGACTAATGAGTCAATAATGCAAAAGATGAATTATTACTGGCGATTAATTGCAACAGCGACTGCATTCACGCTATTTGGAGTTGGTGGCGTTATTGTGCCGTTGCTAGCTTTACCAGTATTTTATCTGTTACCCGGCGGAATGTCTAAACGCCAGTTACGCGCCCGCCAGCTTGTGCATTGGACTTTTCGAGTCTATATTCATATTATGCGTTTGCTAGGTATTTTGACGTGGGAAATTGATCACCTGGATCGGTTGCAACGTCCGGGTATTTTAGTTCTTGCCAATCATCCAACTTTGTTAGATGTGGTATTTTTAGTCGCGTTTATACCGCATGCCGACTGTATTGTTAAAAGTCGATTGATGATGAATCCTGCCATGCGTGGATTTGTGACATTAACGGGTTATATCACCAATGATAGCGCAGAAACACTGATGGTAAGTGCAAAGCAATCATTACAACGTGGTAGCGCGCTGATTGTTTTCCCAGAGGGAACGCGCACCCATCCAGGACAAGACTTATGGTTTCAACGCGGTGCCGCCAATATTATTGTGCGCGCTGGCGTTGCTCCCACGCCAGTAATTATTCAGTGTGAACCGGCTACTTTAAGTAAGCAACATAAGTGGTATCATATTCCTAAGGAAAGAAAATTCCATCTTTCTTTTAAAGTATTGGACGATCTTGAGATGGATCGGTTTGTGGCGCTGAGCCCCAGTTTGGGTGCGCGGCATTTGACCCGTTATCTGGAAGGCTTCTTTTCAGAAAAATTAAATATCACTAAACATGAAAGCACTTGAGATAGAGCTAAAACAACTCATTATTGATACGCTCGAACTCGAAGATATCACCACGGATGACATTGTCAGTTCAGAGCCTTTATTTAATAAAGGTTTATGCCTTGATTCGATTGATGCATTAGAGCTTGGCGTCGCACTACAAAAGCGTTATGGCATTAAATTGAAGGCTGAGGCAGAAGAAACCAGGCAACACTTTTCAAGTGTAAGCAATTTAGCGCTGCTTGTTGATAGCCAACGTCAAGATAGGGATTGAGGGCATGATAACTAGAGATGACGTATACCAAAAAGTAGGTGCAATATTAGTCGATTTGTTTGAAGTTGACCCCAATGCTATTTCTGAAGACGCATTGCTCTATGAAGAACTGGATATTGATAGTATCGATGCAGTTGATCTAGTTATCGAATTAAAAGCATACACCGGCAAAAAAATTGCTCCAGAAGATTTCAAATCGGTAAGGACGGTAGGAGACATTGTTAATGCGGTTTATGAAATCTTAGTGAATGACTAAAACGGCATTGCTGAGGATTAGCATTGGTTTTCTGTTTATTCTCTATCCATTCTTAATCTATTTTGGATTGCAGGAATTCCAACCAATATTACTCGCATTTCTTCTGCTCATAGCTACCGTGTTTCGGTTTGCACTTACTAAGGATGATAGCAATGGCAAAAGTGATCCGGGGATGTCGTTGTATTGGGTTGCCACAGCCTTTCTGATAACTATCGTTACCTTTCTAACGGATTCAAAATATGGTCTATTTTTGTATCCCTTGCTGGTCAATCTGGCATTTTTCACTTTTTTTACCATCAGTCTCTATCACCCACCCACAGTTATTGAAAGAATTGCACGTCGTCAGCGGAAAGAATTTCCTGAACGTGCCATCATTTATACCCGCAAGGTTACTCAGGCTTGGTGTGTGTTTTTTGTCGTAAATGGCAGCCTGTCTTTAATGAGCACTTTTCATTCTGAGAAATGGTGGATGCTTTATAACGGTTTTATTTCCTATATTTTGATTGGGTTGATGTTAGGTGGCGAATATTTAATTCGCATGAGAGTGATGAAACGTGACAATGATTAAATCGCTGCCGCTGTCGTTAAATGCCGATGAGTTTCCAGCAAATCATATTCTGGCTTATCGATTAGATGGATCGTCTATTACTTGGAAAGCGTTTTCAACACGATTAGCTTATTGGCAGTCTGAATTGCGTGAAATGGAACATAATAAAGTTGCGGTTTATCATAGTGATGCGGATGAATTATTATGTATTATCTTGGTTCTTTGGCGCATGAAAATAATCCCAATAATCCCAACAAATATTCTAGATGTTACGCTGCAATCAATAGAATTAGAAACGAATTGTTTTATCGGAGAGTTTCCTGAACGCATTGGTTCAATGGCAGAAAAGCCGCACAAGGAAGCCGATCTTATTAAAACGGATGCAAATCAGCAAACCGCTTTAATCATGTTCACCTCTGGATCTTCCGGCGCCCCAACGGCTATTTACAAGACATTTGACCAACTAAATGCCGAGTTAAAAATACTCGAAGAACACTGGGGTGATGTGCTCAAGCAAACAGTTATAGTGAGCACTGTATCCCATCATCACATGTATGGTCTGCCATTTGGCATACTATGGCCACTGGTCGTTGGGAGGGCGTTTCTTAACCAAGATTTAATCTATCTGGAACAACTGCTTGCAGTGCAGGATATGGGGATGGCTGTCATATCAAGCCCAGCACACCTCGAACATATTCCCGATACGTTGGACTGGCGCAAATTAAAGCACACCATACGTGTTATTTTCTCAGCAGGCGCGTTGTTATCCAGAGCGGCGGTCAATGATTGTCAACGAAAAACAGGGGTCGTAGTCACTGAAATCTATGGCAGTACAGAGACTGGCGCGGTTGCAACTAGAGATCAAATGGTCACAGCGCAATGGCAACCGCTGAATGGAATCAGTATAAAGGATAGTAATGGCAAATTAGCCATTAACTCACCTGCAGCAATTGCTGACGACTGGTATGTGACTGAAGATTTATGCAAAATTGATGGTAATAGTCATTTTTCATTATTAGGGCGAGCTGACAAAATCATAAAAGTGGGTGGAAAACGCGTTTCGATCACAGCACTTGAGTCACAATTGAGGCAGCATAATTGGGTTAAAAAAGTACGTGTTGTTTTGCTGGAAAAACGTAAAAATAGAGTAGGTGCAGTTGTTCAATTGACCGAGGAAGGTAACGCCAAATTAATTGATCAAGGGAAACTAGCGATAAGTAAGGAGTTGACCCCTTTATTAACAAAACATGTTGAAAAGATTGCCTGGCCAAGGTATTGGCGTTTTGTGTCGCAAATCCCGGTTAATCCACAAGGTAAAACAACCGCACAGGACTTAATAGTGCTGTTTGATAATGAAACTCGACCATGCTTGCCGCAAGTTTTAGAAAAGACCACAGATAAAGACTCAGGGAAGTATGTAGTTGAGTTTGTCGTGCCGCATGATTTATTCTATCTGGAAGGTCATTTTCCGGGAAAACCGATTTTGCCCGGTGTCGTTCAGATAGGTTGGGCCATTCATTATTTTAAAGCATTATTTGGTGATCCTGGCGACTTCCTTCGACTAGAAGCATTAAAGTTTCGACAAGTGATCCAGCCTGGGGAGAAAATTTCTTTGAGCATGATGTGGGATGCAACTAAAAATAAGCTGACATTTAAATACACTGGCAGAGATTGCTTACATGCCAGTGGCCGTATCGTCTTTACGGGGAAGAACACACTTGTCTGATACCAATATCAATCTATGCGTGATTATTCCGGTTTATAACCATCCCGATAAGCTCCATCAATTGACAACGACTTTTAACGAGATAAATCTCCCAATCATCATGGTAGATGATGGCAGTGACGCAAGCTGCCAAGATATTTTAATGCAACTCGCACAAGAAAATGCTCATATGACATTGCAAACGCATTCTTCAAACCAGGGAAAAGGCGCTGCGATCAAGACAGGTATTCACGCGGCACAAAAAGCAGGATTTACCCATGCACTACAAATTGACGCAGATGGTCAGCATGACACGAATGATGTGACGCGTTTTATTGAGGCCATGCATCTGCAGCCGGATGCGTTGATAGCAGGCTACCCACAGTATGATGAGAGTATTCCTAAGCTGCGGTATTATGGTCGATATGCATCACATGTCTGGGTATGGATTAACACGCTTTCCATGACCATAAAAGATTCCATGTGTGGGTTTAGAATATATCCGGTCGCACGCAGCCAACAATTAATAGTTGAAGAAAGCATAGGTGACCGTATGGATTATGATGGCGAGTTTATCGTTCGCTGGTATTGGGATGGTCAACCATTAATGCAAATTCCCACGCGCGTTATTTATCCAGAACATGGTGTGTCACATTTCCGGCTATTTAAAGATAATTGCCTGATTTCCTGGATGCACGCTCGGTTGTTCTTTGGCATGTTGTGCCGCTTGCCTCAACTGCTAGAGCGTCGCTGGAAAGCGCCATGAGCCAGTCACGTCATTGGGCGGATATTTCTGAATCAGGTACGGCTATTGGGATACGCATATTAATCCTGGCCTATCGTCTGGGCGGCTCGTGGTTGTTTAAAATTTGCTTATTTCCGGTAATTTGTTTTTATTTCTTAATGCGAAGTGATTCCCGCAAAGCCTCAATAGAATATTTGCATCGTGTGCGAACAAAAGCCACACAGCTACCCCCCGTCACATTATTACTTTGCTTCAAACATTTTTGGCAATTTGCCTTATCGTTAATTGATAAATTTGCTATTTGGATGGGTAAAATTTCCGTCGATGACGTGGTGGTGCATAACTTAGAATTGGTCGATGAACTCGTAGCGAATAAGCAAGGGGGGGTATTCGCCATTTCCCATCTAGGTAATTTTGAAGTATGCCATGCCTTGTCGCAAAGTCATCCTGGGATGAAATTAACAGTGCTGCATCACACGAAACATTCAGAGAAATTTAATCAAGTGTTTAATCAATACACATCTGAAAGTGACGTAAAAATGCTGCAAGTGACAGACATGGACGTGACCTTGGCCATGCAATTGAGCGAAAAAGTTGAGCGCGGTGAATTTATAGCCATAGCCGCTGATCGTGTTCCCATCAATAATCCAACAGCAACCGTAGCTTGTGATTTTCTTGGTGAACCTGCAAATTTTCCTCGCGGCCCCTATGTGCTGGCTAATACATTGACTGTTCCAATCTTGATGTTAGTTTGCATAAAACAGCAAGGCACCTATCATGTATATTTTGAAGAATTATCCAATGGTCGAAAAGTAGCGCGAACTGAGCGTGAAGCATTTATTTGTAAAACAGCTGAAAAGTTCGTAAAACGGCTTGAATATTACACCTGTAAAGTGCCACTGCAGTGGTTTAATTTCTATGATTTCTGGCACAAAGTCGAAACACTTAGCAACGCCAAAAAAGAAGAATAATGACCCAAAAAAATGATTTCAGCGCAGAAACCATCATCGAAATTCCATTTCATGATGTCGATGCGGCTGAAATTGCCTGGCACGGCCATTACGTCAAATACTTCGAAATTGCGCGCTGTAAATTACTAGACAAGATTCACTACAATTACTCGCAAATGAAAGCCTCAGGATTTTTTTGGCCGATCATTGATATCAACCTACGCTACATCCAACCTGCCAAATTTTCACAGCAGATATGTGTAAAGGCCGAATTGGTTGAATGGGAGCATCGATTGAAAATTAAATATCTCATCACTGATGTGAAAACAGGTCGGCGCTTAACCAAAGGATATAGTGTGCAGGTTGCCGTGGAGATAAAGAGCGGTGAAATGTTGCTGGCGTCCCCTGGGGTTTTGTATCGGAAATTAGGGATTCTGGAAACATAAAAAGGACTAATCTTGTAAATTGAAAGCGGCCTTGGGGCTTCAGTCTTAACTGTAAGGACCGTTCCTGTGTAACATTTAGTAACTTTTATTCAATGAGTAAATTGATAAATTTAATGTATTGTCTCCAGAATGTCTAATTAACGACGACGAAATACAATGCCACCCGCAGCGCCTATCAACATTAAAAACAGTGTTGATGGTAACGGCACCGACGTAGAAGGGAAGAAATCCCAACCAATAACATCAAATGCCCGTTGATCTAAAGTTGAAACTTGTAGAAATTCGCTAGGAGCTACTGTCGGATCCATAATACCCAGGCCGAGATTATCTTTCCAGTGACTGGCTTGTCTCCCGTCACCATTGTAATTCCCGGTAGAAAAAGTTGCCAGATTTGTAAAGCCTCCATCAATAGAGAAATAAGGCGTGTCACCGGTAGAAAGATCAAGCACACCAGCACCCTGTGCCAGGCTAGCTGATGAATAGCGGAAGAGATCAAGGACGCTGAAAACACGGAGGTTATTTATATTAAATGGTGCAGAAGGGCCAACTCCAGAAGTGATATCTACGATGTCAACGCCACTTACAAAACCCAGTGCATGACCGATCTCATGCGCAGCAATGCCTACAAAGTCAAATCCGGTGAGACCATCACCCGCATTAAAATCAAAACCGAAAGTTGAACTGAATCCAATTGAAGCATCGGTGCCCGTATCACTGGCATTTATTATTCCTAAAGCTTTAGCATTGGCACGTGTAATACTCAAGACGGTATTGTTAACACTGCCATCATTATCGAATACACCAGCACCAGTAACATTATTGGTTAAAAAATTTATGGAACTTCCACTTGGCAAATTCGTAACAGCTAATACGTCATTCGTTGATGTGACATCTAAAGCCAATGCCGATTTAACACCCGAAAACGAAGCGCCAACGGTTATAGTGCTCGTTGAGCCAATTACTCCTGGCGGGAGCGAACTGAAATTAAAATCTATATTTACCGTAACATCATCCTGAAGCACACTTTTCCAGATACCTGCCGCTTGTTGAAAAGCGGTTAATGCAGTTGCCTGGGTTCCTCCAGTCAAATCATTGACATTGATTACTAGCGCTTGCACGTTAGTATGAGGTAGTAAGAGTGCCGAAATGAAAAGATAGGCTCTGATTTTTTTTATCATAATATTTTTGTAAAATTTTTCATTTCCCCTGGAGAAAATGGCGTCATATTATCCAAACATTGTAAAAGGCACTTAACGGCATTAGTACGTCAAAGTTGTAGATATTTATCCCCTTATTTTGCTAACCATTAATTCATTGCGGGACATCTCTAATAATTGCCTGATTCTCAAACAAACCTTTTGTATGATTTATTGATTAATTTTAGATCGCTATTGTGTTGTCGCTAACCTAAAACTGACCAGACAGCCCAAGTACCCTGCTTAATTTTTGGGCAGGAGTAATAAGAGTGATTACCACGGTCATGTGTTCAAAAATACGGGGAATGTTTTTGCGCGAACATCTCTGTCTATCAGTGAGATTCAGCGGCGCACAAGCTTGTCACGCAATACGATTAAGAAATGGCTCAAGGAGTCGGATGGAACTGCCACCCAGACAAATGAGTTAATTCAACAATTAATTGCGACATAGGCTAAACTTAATTGGTATTCTATTGTTGTCTAGCCCCGCCTAGGCTGGGATGACGTAAAAAACCTGATAGAGCTAACTACAATGATCGACACTTCCCACACCTAGCCTGAACATTGCACCAGTTGCTGGAATTTAAACGCTGAACCGATCAGAATTGAGCGTGCTCGTGACCGGAGCCGCAGCTATTCTGCAGTGTAGAGAGCATGTGCGATTGAATGGAAAACCGAGTTATTTGTGTGTTCAGATAAAAAACAAGTGACTGCGGCTATTGATTCCGACTTGGATGTTGCGTATATAGAAAAGGCTGGGATTTAAACCCGTCCTTGATCACATACATCAGGTTTATTAGACCACTACATTTAACACACGCATCAACTAAAGTGGACATAAAGCAGTATATAACACTATTCCTATGGCGACAGAAAATACAAAAGAATGTGCATTAACATTGGAAAAACAAGCAACAACCATTTTTTAACCATAAAATGAAACACAAGAGTTAGACGACTAAGAAATTTATTGCCCATTAATCACAAAATAAATTTTGTTATTTTTGCGCATCAACAAGCCTGTCTCCTTTATACGACAAATAAACCAAAAAAAAATGACCCAATTGAGTCATTTTTAAGATTTAAGTACAAGAATTATCAATTTCATCATCAACCGACGACAAAACTCAGGTTCACCCCCCCCAAACCAACATTTCGCTTCGCGTTGAA
>JAJFJH010000182.1 GCA_021774155.1 Nitrosomonas sp. | reverse complement strand
ATGATCTTAGCTTGCCTGATGTTTATATCCAAGATGATGGAGGGCATAAGCGATCATTAAATTGTGTTGAGCGTTTCCCGTTCTTAAATGCGGCGGGATACAGAGAACATTCAAGCCGATCACCTATTTTTCAAGAGGCTTATTTAAAAGACGGTCGAACATTATTCGAAAACGTTGCCGGGTGCGATTACTTCATGGCACTCAATGGGCCATTGCGCTTTGATAAATCTTTAGATGACATCATGCCAGAGTACAAAGCCGAATGGAATATGCCCATGTTCAGACCGATAGAAGAGGATCATATCGGAGAACTCTATACCGAGATGTACGGTGATTATATAGTCGCATACTTTGTCCCGCATGGAATGTATAGGTATTGGTTGAAAGAATTTCCATCCAGTTATATTTATGAAATGCTGGACGGTATTGCAAAAGAAAAGAATTACAAAGTAATGTTGATTGGGGCTGATTGGGATAAAGATAGTCTACCCACAAGCTTGCTAGAGCAGAATGATGCCGATGGACATAAAGGCAGGTTTGTTGATCTATCGGGTAAGACCGACATTACTCAGATGTTTGCGCTCATGCGATACAGCAAAGGCGTTGTAGGCTGGCCCGCTGGGAATACAATCATGGCAACTGTTCTTAAAGTACCGACAATGTTGATATGGAATAAATATTTTAATAAAACATTCTGGGAATACAGTTGCCCGCCTGACTCTTGGAATAATTGGTATAAGGCAATTGATACAGAAAACCTTACTCCAGAAACAGCGGTTAAGACTTTCTTGGATATTTGCAGATGATTGACTTTTTAAACAGGCCCATAGTCGTGTTGACTATGAGCCGTTCAGGGAGTTCAATGTTTTGTGGGTTGCTTGTCGATCATGGTGCATGGCTTGGAAATTGTAACGCCTCGGACAAGTGGAATAAAAAAGGCTACTTTGAAAACTCCGTACTCAATAACAGAGCAGGGTTATTATACCCAGGTTCTATATTTGAAGACCTGACCCCAGCACCGCCTATCCTAGACTGGAAGGATTTTGTGCTTGCACAGATTAAACAGCAAGGCTATAGAGCTGAAACCCCTTGGGCTAGTAAGATGAATGTATTCCATTGGCCCATCTGGCAACAGTTTAATCCTTTATTTGTCACTATCAGAAGAGACACGCAAGCTATTGTAGATTCGTGTATGCGTATGCATAAAGGAACACCCTACACAT
Organism: Nitrosomonas sp.; assembly: GCA_021774155.1. Taxonomy (GTDB): domain Bacteria; phylum Pseudomonadota; class Gammaproteobacteria; order Burkholderiales; family Nitrosomonadaceae; genus Nitrosomonas. Next base: position 11,120 of record JAJFJH010000182.1, on the reverse strand, counting down.
ATACTGATTGGCATAGGATTGTACATGCTCATATTGTGGAATTGGATAAAGTAGAAAACCGATTCAACGCAATAAGAATTCAATCAGAAAAAATAATACAAGGCGATTACTCAGGACTGCAATCCGTGTTGAATGTTTTTAATTTGGAAGTCAATCCTGATATTTGCAAGAAATTCATTGATGTTAATTTATGGAGTCAAAAGAAATGCTAACAGTAATGCTTGTTTATAAGACTGGAGGCGTTTATGAATTGCAGGATGTCTGTGCGCTAAAAAAACAAATCAAAGAGCACCTAACAATCGAGCATCATATTGTTTGCTTGACAGATGATTACAGAGGTGTGCATTCATTAGGTATCCAGCCAATACAGCTAACCCAAAGCTGGCCTGGCTGGTGGGCAAAGATGGAAATGTTTAATCCTTATTTGAATTTCCCCAGGGTTCTATATTTTGATTTGGATACAGTGATTGTAGATAACATTGACACTATTGGAGAATTTAAAGGCAGTGCTTGTTTCTTGTCTGATTTCAACAATCCCGATTGTTTAGCCACTGGAATGATGGGCTGGGAGAACGGGGCACTGAATAAACTATATGAGGCGTTCAAGAAAGACTGGGGGCATCACTTACTAAAATATAAAGGCGTTGGAGTAAGGAAAGGCGATCAAGGATTCATTCAGTCCATCATAAAGAAAGACCATTACAGGTGGCAGGATTTATTCCCTAATCAAATTGTCAGTTACAAAAAGCACTTTCTTAAAAAAGGTATGGATGAAAAAACAAAAGTCATTTGTTTTCATGGAAGACCTAAACCTAGAGATGTAGGAGAAATAAGAAAATGATTACATGGCTGACAGGAAATACAGGGGCAGGGAAGACTAGCTATGCGAAATATCTTAGAGATAATAAACTGGCAAAACTTTGGGATGAGCTACCCATAATACTAGATGGGGATGAGGTGAGGAAAGTTTGGCTTGACCTCAGACTATCCAAAGAAGACAGGAGAAAAAATAACCTGCGAGTTGCTAGACTGGCGAAGTTATTAGAAGGTCAAGGATTTGAGGTTATTGTCGCAGTCATATGCCCATACGAGAAGCTAAGGCAAGCGATAAAAGAGTATTGTGGTTGCCAGTTTATCTACATGCCAGATGGTCATATAGCAGATGAAACACATCCCTACGAAATTCCTCAAAACCCCGACAAGATCGTAAGAAAATCAGATTTTACTATTAAAGACTAAACGGTTAATTAATCTCTTCAAAATAGTAAAATACATATAGTTATATAACTTTTCAAAGGAGTACAAAATGGCTGAACAGCTTGGTCGAACTATTGTTTTAAAGGTGGGGGACAACGCAGCCTCCGAAGCCTTCAACACTCTTGGCGGATTGCGTACAAAATCTGTAGCAATTAATAATGAACAGGTCGATATCTCAAACGCTGATTCTGGAGCATGGCGAAAGTTGCTCGCTGGTGCTGGTATTCGTTCTGTGAGTATTTCCGCTAGTGGTGTGTTTGATGACGCAACTGCTATTGATGATATGGAAGGCTATGCACTTGATGGGACTATTCAGGATTTCCAAATCACTTGGCCCGATGGGGATCAATGGGATTTCAAAGCACAGGTAGCAAGTTTTACTTACGCCGGTGAACATAACGGCGAACAGACCTACGATGTTTCTCTTGAATCAAGTGAAGCAGTTACATTAACAACTGGTTAATACTTATAAGTATTAACAACTGATAGAGGATTTGTGAAAGCTAATAAAGAGCGTGGTGAGGTAGTAATTACTCTGGATGGTAAGGAATATAAACTTTGTCCTTATTGGGAAATCGTTTATGAAATTGATGAGTCTATAGAGAGTGGGCTTTATTCAATGATGTACGATATGACCATGAAGAACAAGATGAAATTACATGATATTGCTACCGTAATTTATATCTGTTTGAAGGGCGAAAAAGATGCCCCAAGTTTAAAATATATTTGTGAAGCTATCCTTGACCAAGGCATTACTTCATTTATGGGGCCGATGACTACATTTATGCAAAACGCTTTAGGCGGTTCTGAAAATCAGGTTGAGGATAAGCCGCATAAAGTAGAGGAGCCGAATGAAAAGTCGGGGGAATCCCAAGGGGGTCAATAGATTACAAGGGCCACAGAAATGTGTGCTGTGGAATTCTAGGCTGGCCTCCTGATGTTTTTTGGAAATACTCGACACCAATTGACACTCTCGGAGCGGAAAAAGCTTATGCAGAATCTCAAGGTAAGAAATCAGAAGAACCTCCTAACGCTTACGAAGTACGGAGGTTGAAGGCACTCAATCCAGATAAGCCAGAAGCGAGAAAACAAAGACGCTTAAAATCATTAGGGAATAAGAATGCCAACCGAATTAGAAAGACTAATATTCCAACTTGAAGCCAACACAAAAGGGCTTCGTAATGAATTAAGAACGGCAGAGAATACCGTTGCACGTTCTACATCAAAAATGCGTAAATCATTTTTGATTGTGGATAAGGCTGTGCAACGGACATCTAGTGCCGTTTTTTCTTTGCGTGGAGCTTTCATTGCGTTAGCGGGTGGGCTTGTTATTGGTAAAATGGTGAGAACTATAGCCAGCTTTACTCAGGCGATGAAAGCTGTTCAGTCAGTGATTGTCGGTGTCACTAAGAACGAAATGAAACAGCTTGAAAAAGCGGCTAGACAAATGGGTATTGTTACTAAGTTTTCCGCTACCGAAGCAGCGGAAGGAATGCAGGAGTTAGCTAAAAATGGCCTCAACGTAAATGAGATTCTAGATGCTATTGAGCCTGCATTGAACCTAGCCGCAGCGGGTAATATAGAACTTAAAGAAGCCGCTGATCTTGCAACAAACAGTATGTCCGGGTTCGGACTAGAAGCAAAAGATTTAACAAGGATTGTTGATGTTTATGCTGGAACGGCTGCAAATGCTAACACAGACGTAAGGCAATTAGCGGAAGCCATGAGTTTTGCTGCCCCTGTAGCGAGAGGATTTGGTTTGACTATTGAAGAAACAGCGGCAGCGGTTGCTACTCTTTCCAATTCTGGTATACAAGCTTCCCGGGCTGGTACGGGGTTAAAAAGAATTATTACCACACTAGCTAATCCGGGCAAAGTATTAAAAGAATTAATGGGTGGGATGTCGGTTGAAACAGATGGCTTTGAAAAAACTTTAATAGCCCTATCTGAGTCCGCTATTACCGCTGGAACCGTTGTTGATAAGTTTGGGCTTATTGCTGGCCCAGCCGCTTTACTGCTATCAAAGGACGCAAAAAATCTTTTAAAATTTGCCAATGCTTTAAGAGAGGTTACTATCTCTGCAAAGGGGATAGCTGATGTCAAGATAGACACTATTGTAGGTGACTTTCAAAAACTAAACGCAGCAATAGATGAACTATTTCAAATCGCTGGAAGTGCTGGATTTACAGGGGCTATTCGATCAGGTACACAAGCATTAACTGAATTCTTTAGAACGGTAGGCGATACCTCAAGGATATTAAACGAACTAGAGACTGGAACGGCTCCAGGGCAAAAACTATCTAGAGTTACCGAGGAAATTGAAAAGATACAGCGACTACTTGCCATACCAGAAAAGACAAGAACATCTCCTCTCTTGTTTAGTAGTATTGGTTTTGAAGACTCCCTTGAGGATTTAAGACGAGGTAATAAAGAGTTAGAGGCAAGGTTGAAAGTATTACAGCTTCAGCGCAAAGAGATTATTGCAGAGGCTTCCAAAGGAGGTAGTAAGCCTCCTGCTAAAGGGAAAATAGCCCCCGAAAAAGGTTTTGGTGTATCAGAAAAAGAGTTTGCGGCTAGGCGGGCATTTCAAAAAACTGTTGAGAGTTTAACAAAAGAAAATGAACTACTATCAATACAATCAGGATTGCGTGGAAAAAATATAACATTTCTGGAAGCCCAGTTTGAACTTGAATCTAAAATGGGCCGAAAGTTAAGTACTAAGGAAGATGCTACTGCATCAAGCAATGAAGTAAAAATATTAAAAGATTTAATTGACGCACAAGATAAACTGGTTGAGGGTGCGGTTGCTAAGAAAAGAGCAGAGGATTTTGATAACACTATTCAGGCTATGCAAACGCAAGCTAATATACTTGATACCCAGTACAGGATTGGTGAAAAAGTAGCAGCACAAGAGGGAGCTATTGCAAGAGCACGTCAAAAATTTGGAGGGCTTTCTCCAAAAGAAGAAGAGCGATTTTCTACTGCGCTAAAAAATGTTCAAAGAAATAAATTGCGTGTTGAAAAAGACGATAAAAGGGAAGAAAGAAATAAAAGGGTAAAAGATGGGATAAGGCTTCTGGATCGTGAAAACGAAAATCTTGAGCGTAGAATTAGAGGCACTGGAGATTTAGTTGATAAAGAAGACAGACGGAGGCAAATCCTAGAGACAATCGGACTCAAAGAGTCTGAGATGACCCCCGCTCAAATAGACGGTCTTGACAGGAGAATTGAAAGACAGGAGCGATTAAACAGAATCCTTTCCCTTCAAAACCAAATAGCTGAAATAGGCGAAAGAGTTTTTGACCGTTTCGGTGATGGAATCGTAAGAACTATGCAGGAAGGCACAAGCGCAACCGAAGCTTTTAGAGATGCGGCGGTTGCGGCTTTGTTTGATATACAGCGTGAAATGTTGAAGGCTCTTGTATTTGCGCCCATAAAAAGTGCTTTGTTTGGTGCATTGGGAAGTGCTTTATCCTTTGGAGCCAGTGGAGGGGGGGACACTTCTTTTTTTGCAGGTAACGTAGAGAGTCAAGGATTTAGTCTGGAGTTCGCTAAAGGCGCAGCTTTCAACGCTGGCAAAGTAACACCCTTTGCTAGTGGCGGAGTAGTCAACTCGCCCACAATATTCCCAATGGCAAATGGTGCGGGCTTGATGGGGGAAGCTGGGCCAGAAGGTATTTTACCTTTAAGCCGGGGGAATAATGGCAAGCTCGGAGTCAATGCGTCTGGTATGAACGGCGGGGGAAGCACGACCATAATACAGATTGATGCCCGTGGGAGTAACAGCGATGAGGGCGTAGAGTCTGCTGTTAGGCGGGGTATTATTGAAGCTGCTCCCGGATTAATAGGTGCATCGGTTAAAAGAGTTGTTAGAGATAGGCAACGTAACCCTGATTTATTTGGTGGCTCAAGTGGAGAGCTTTAATGGAGAACTTGCAGAAAGAACTTATTCTTTTCATAATTGTACTGTTAGTTACACTGGGGCAACTATTAAAAATAATTATAGAGGGGCTAGGAAAAAAGAAGAGTGCACAAATAGCTTGTAGCGAAAAAAACTTCTTAGGCTTGAGTGCAGCAATGGAGAAAAATCTTGTCGATGTTACCAAGGCGATAAACCTGGTTATAAAAAACAGGGATGACGAGGTACTAAATAAAGTCAATGGGACGTATTACAAACTTGCGGAGCTTCACGATTGGCATAGCAGGGAAGACCCTATTACTGGGGTTAAAGTCTGGTACACACATTCTATCGTTGCGGAGTTAAATGACATGCAGAAAACAATGGTAAACATTGAAATATTACTAAAGAAAATTGCGGAGAAATAAGATGCTGCCACTATCGTTATACCAAGCAACAATGATAACAATCCTTTTATTTTTAGCCGTTAAAACAATATGGCCATAAATTATCCTTTATCCCTTCCAGCAAGTAATCAGCAAGTAAGTATAACGCTTAAAAAGCGTTCGGTGGTTGCTGTGACTGAATCACCATTTACCTTGGAGCAGCAAACGCAAGTCCACCAAGGACAGGCTTGGATGGGCAGTATGATCTTGCCCAAAATGAATCACGCTGATGTAGAAATGTGGAACGCATTTTTCTTTAAGCTTAACGGCAGGGAGGGGACTTTTCTACTGGGCGACCCAAAGCTAGCAACTCCGAGAGGAGCGGCAAAAAATACACCAAGTGATACCTTGCTTGTAAATGGCGCAAGCCAAACAGGTAACAGTATTGATATCGATGGGGCTACGATTAACGTCACCGATTATTTCCTTGAAGGCGATTATTTCCAGTTGGGTACTGGAGCAACTAGCCGATTACATAAAATATTGAATGATGTGAGTTCAAACGGTTCCGGCGAATTGACTTTAGATATATGGCCTAAGTTGCGCTCATCCCCTGCTAACAATGCGGCGGTTACTTTCATAAACACGGTGGGTAGGTTTAGGCTCGCCGTCAATGATTATGAGTGGCGGGCGGATAGAGGCACTGTGTGGGGTTTCAAATTCCCTGACTTTGTGGAGGCATTGTAAAGAATGAAAAGATTTTTCATTCTTTACAATGAGAACATCTAATGGCACGAGATTTAACCGCTGGAGTCATCACTGAGATAACAGGCGAATCAGTCCAGCCTATTATATTGGTTCAGCTTGAATTTGACTCAGGCGATTTAAACCTATGGACTGGTATAGGTGATCTGGTATGGGATAGTAAAACATTCACAGGTGCAGGTGACTTTGCCACCATATCAGAGATAAACGAGACCGAAGGCGTTAAAGCCGAAGGAATGGAGTTGGGTTTATCAGGTGTGCCTTCTTCAGTAATTGCAATTGCTTTAACTGAGGAGTATCAAGACAGGCCCGCTACTGTCTGGTTTGCGTTGCTTGACGCTTCTAGTAATGTCGTGTCTGATCCTTATCAGCAATTTAAAGGCCGGATGGATGTTATGTCATGGGATGATGGAGGTGAGACAGCAGATATTAGTGTGAGCGTTGAAAGTATCATGGTTGATCTTGAGCGGTCAAAAGAAAGACGATACACAGATGAGGATCAACAGCAAGAATATCCGGGCGACTTGGGCTTTGCGTTTGTGGCAGGACTTCAGGAAAAGGAGATTGTCCTTGAATAGATATGATGACTGGCCCGGTAGGCTTGAAGCTTACATGAATAAGGCATTACGTGAAAAGTTTGATTGGCGCACTTTCAATTGCGCTATTTTTTGTTGTGGTTGTATTGAGTCAATGACTGGAGTTAATCCTTCGGATGATTTCTTTAAAGATAAATATGAAACGCCAGAGCAAGCTTACAAACTAATCAAAAAATTCTGTGACAATTCACAAGCTGGGCTTCTGCACTTGTGTAAAAAAATGGCAGATACTCATGGAATGAAAAAGGTTGATCCTGCATTTGCCCAACGGGGGAGCGTTGTCCTGTTTGATATAGGGCAAAGTAAAAAAGAATATGCTTTGGGAGTGATTGCATTAAATGGAAGACAAATAATGGCGGTAAGAGTTGATGAGGGATTGGTATTTCTGCCACTAAGTTTAGCTGAATTTGCTTGGAGCCTTGATTAATGGGAGGTGTAGCTAAAATATTAATTCAGGCCGCTGTGGTTGGAGGAGCTGCGTTTACCGGCGGGGCAAGTTTATGGGGCTTGTCTGTATTACAGACATCTCTTGTTCTAGGCGTAGGCTCGTTAGTGCTGGGTTTTGCCCAACAGGCATTAACACCTAAGCCAAAAATACCTAATCTATCATCATTCAGTCAGCAAGCTTCCGCCCGCACTAGTATGATTAAGCAACCCATTGTAAACCATAAATTGGTTTACGGTGAGGTACGAGTATCAGGCCCGCTTGTATATTTCTCTTCTACTAGTAGCAAAAAGTTTCACCATATGGTCATTGTGCTGGCAGCCCATGAAGTTGAGGCAATCAATACTGTTTACCTCAATGACATTCCAATATTCAATGACCACCTAGACGGATCAGGAAATGTTAACACTGGGCGATATAATGGCAAAGTAAGAATCAAAAAACATCTGGGCACGACAACCCAGGCTGCTGACAGTGATCTAGTTAGTGAAGTATCTGAATGGACAACAGCACATAGGTTACGTGGTAGAGCTTATTTATATGTACGCATTGAATTTAATAAAGACGTATTCCCTACCGGACTTCCAAACATATCAGCGGTTGTCAAAGGAAAAAAAGTATTAGACACAAGAGACTCCCTCACAAAGTGGATGCCAAACCCAGCCTTAATAATACACGATCATTTATTAGATAGCGAATATGGGAGAGCCGCTGATACCGCCGACATTGAAACAAGTTTCACCACTGCTTCAGCCAATTCGTCAGAGGAGTTTGTTGGAGTTGAGGCTGTTACTCATACACTAGGTACGGTTGACACTACTAATAATGTTTTGAATGTTGATAAAGATAGGCTACTAGTTCAAACAGGTGACAGGTTCCAATTAACCACTTCAGGAACTTTACCCGCTGGGCTTTCTTTAGTCACTGATTACTATGCAATCGTTTACCATGAGCAAGCTGAATCAGCCCACAGTAGTGCAACCGCTTCGATTCAGGTAGCCTCAAGTTATGCCAACGCTCTTGCTGGAACGGTGGTTAATATCACTGGCACTGGTAGCGGTACTCATACGCTCACAAAAACAGCGGAGCCGAGATATACCTGCAACGGAATAATTGAAACCGACAAAAAGCCCAACTCAATCATTCAAGACTTGCTCACTTCAATGGGCGGACGTGTTACTTTTATTGGGGGCACTTGGAGAATATTGGCGGCGGTATACACGGCTCCGACAATCACGCTCGATGAAAGTGATTTGATTTCATCTTTTAGGGTACGCACAAAGATTAGTCGTAGGGAACGATTCAATAGGGTTAAAGGTGTTTATGCTACGCCATTATCACAAGGACAGCCTACAGATTACCCGCCTGTAACTAATGCAACTTATTTAGCGAATGATAATAATAAGCCCATATGGAAAGAGCTTGACCTGCCTTACACTTCACGACCTCAATCAGCCCAGAGGCTCGCAAAGATTGAGCTGGAAAGAATGAGGCAAGAAATAACTATTGAGGCCGATTTTAAATTATCTGCCTATCGGGTGCAAGCGGGTGATACAGTAAGCATTAACAATGATAGAGCCGGATTTTCTAGCAAAGTGTTTGAGGTTATTGAGTCGGCTTTCGATGTAGGCAGTGATAAACAAAAAGTCCCTTTTCTTTTTATTAAATTGACATTAAGAGAAACTGCAAGCGGTGTATTTGATTTCACTTCCGCAACGGAAGAGACTACAGTGGACTTATCGCCTAACACAACGCTAGGCAATCCGTTTGATGTGTTGGCTCCTACTTCATTGGCTCTGGAAAGTGGTACTAATGCGCTGTTCTTAAAGGGTGACGGTACGGTAGTCTCTAGGATCAAAGTCACTTGGACTGATTCAGTTGATGGGTTTGTAATAGATTATGAGATACAGTTCAAAAAAACAAGCGACTCTAATTGGGAGCAGTCGTTAATTATATCTAAATCAATTCAGCAAGCCTTTATATGGGATGTTGATGATGGGGAAGATTATGATGTCCGCTTAAGGTCTAGGAATTCATTAGGTATTGTTTCAGATCAAGATGGAACGACTTGGACTGAAACTGTCTTAGCTCATACTGTCATTGGTAAAACAGCAAGCCCTAATGATGTTAATGGATTTTCAGCGCAACAAAATGGAGCATTAACAACTTTCCAGTGGGATCAAAATTCTGACATTGATATTGGTGGCTACGAAATTCGGTTCGGAGCAATTGATACTTTCACTTGGGATTCTGCAAGTGTTATTACTTCGGTGACAAAGGGGACACTCATTACAAATGGGGCAGTCCCTCCCGGCACGTGGCGACTCGCAATCAAGGCTGTTGATACTTCTGGTAATTATTCGGATACGGCGGCGACCTTTGACCTAACCATAACAAACACGAATGATATTATTGATACGAATGAAAGTCATCCAAGATGGCCCGGAACTTTTTCAGGATGCCATTTGCATGATGTCTCGTGCAAGGTTGTTCCAAATTCCACAACTGTCCCGAGTGGGGACAACTATGATGTGTTTGATGAATTTTGCGAAGATGCCGTTTCAGAATTTTATTATGAAGAACCAGAATATGATGCGGGGTTTGATATTGGGATGCGGGTATGGTCAAACATTGTTGCCCCTATCGGCCCCGGAGAGTCCGGGGTCTCATCGCCTATATTTTTAATTGATTTTAGACTAGCCGCCGGAAGTTATGCAGGATTTAATGCATTCACAAGTGGGCAAATTACCGCCCGATACATAAAGACACGGGCCAAGGTTGTGACTGCCACGGGGAAAGCCTCAATTTTGAGTTTTGAGAGGACAGCCGATATTGAAGAAAGAACGGAAAATGCTTCAGGGGTAGTTATAGCTGGATCAGGAGGAACCGCAATAATCTTTACAAATCAATTCTCAAATGCTCCGTCTATAACCGTGACTCCGCAAGGGACAGGGGCTTTGTTCGCTGTTATATCGGCGATAACTGGAACAGGATTCACCATCCAAGTATTTAATAATAGCGGAACCGATGTAGGCGGAACCGTTGACTGGCAAGCAATAGGAGCTTAAGGCATGACAACCGCAAAACAATTTAAGGAAACAGATTATAACGTTCAGACCGGAGGAAGGTATAAAACTTCTTTGGATAATAATATGTCCATCATGGGGTTAATGACAGCGTTGTTTGTGCCCTTTGCCAATGTGATTTTTGATTTCGCCACAACGGATATTTCAACGGCGAATGATACCATTACAGAAACCGACCACGGGTTATTGCTAAATGATGTTGGGCAATTTACCACAACGGGGACACTCCCGGCGGGGCTTTCTCTTGCGACCGATTATCATATTATATCAACGGGCTTAACCGCCGATGTTTTTTCTGTTTCAGCGAGTCAAGGGGGTGCTGTTATTGATATCACGGATACCGGGACAGGGACTCATACATTCACGCTTACAACAGGGTTAACTATGCGCTTGGGTAAAGGGCCATTGGTTGTTGCTGACGCAATCCCCACAGCGGTAGCGGTTCAACAGATATCGGCTGTCACTGCTCCATCAGCAAACCCTCGAAAAGATTTAGTGACAATTAATAAAGACACGGGGGCTTATACCGTGACAACCGGGGCAGAAAATGCAAGCCCTGTAGACCCGACTGTTCCGACCGATGGAATACCTGTCGCTAGGATTAACATGGTTGTTTCACAAACTACTATCGAGAATTCTGACATTGATGATTTAAGGGCTTTCCCCCTACTAGGTGCATCAAGTGGG
>JAJFJH010000181.1 GCA_021774155.1 Nitrosomonas sp. | reverse complement strand
GCTAGCTGAATTTACTCAATTCGGCACCAATATCATCAATGTCACACCTGGCAAAATAAATACACATGGCGGTTCACTTGGCGCTATCGGTAGTGCGCGGTTATTAACTATTGAGGATGCTTTAGCATTAAAACACTCGCGCTATACCCAATACGTCAATGCCAGTGTTATGGGCAATGCAGAAATCCGCGCACTGGGTCGTAGTCGTCGCGTCACAATATATGGCCAAAGCCCTGACTTCCCGAAAGTATTTAATATGAATGTTGCAATTGGCCAGTTCTTACCTGATGATGACCCCCGTAACCCACGTGCTTATGTTGTTTTGGGTTCTAAAGCACGGATTGAACTATTTGGCAGTGCGAATCCTCTCGGTGCTATTTTACAAGTCGGCGCTTCACGTTTTCGTGTGGTTGGCGTGATGGCATCTAAGGGCCAAGTTCTTGGTTTTGATCTTGATGATACGGTTTATATTCCCACCACACGTGCATTGGAAGTATTTAATCGTGAAGGCATTATGGAAATAAATGTCGCTTATCAACCCGACGCACCATTGCAGGCTGTCATTGATGATATACATAGCATTCTAATCGCACGTCATGGGCGCGAAGACTTTACTTTAACGCCTCAACAACAAATGCTCAGTACGCTGACAACTGTATTGGATGTATTAAAATTTGCTGTTGCGGCCTTGGGTGGAATTTCCTTACTGGTTGGGTCAGTTGGCATGGTGACTTTAATGCACATTGCCGTCTCTGAACGGGTTGCAGAAATTGGATTGCTCACTGCATTGGGCGCCACACGCATGCGGATTCGTATTTTGTTTTTAATGGAATCTACAATACTCTCTACACTTGGCGGCCTAAGCGGTTTAATCATCGGCTCTAGTATTGCTTGGTTACTGCAATTTTTTGTGAGTGGCTTACCGGTCAGCACGCCCTGGGATTATGTGCTTGGTGCGCTAGCTTTATCCATCTTGATTGGACTGGCTGCCGGGGTAATTCCAGCAATTCAGGCTGCCAAGATGGACCCTGTTGATGCTTTACGAGCAGAATGATAGTCAAATACCTCCAGCAAAGCTGGAGGCTTGATTTCATGAACTGTTCAAGGCAGGTTATTAATTGTATCACCTCAAGGTGGCTTGGCATTAATATAGGTTTAATTGATCAATTTTAGGTCTTCAGCTTCTTGATGACGAATATAATTTCTTATCACCTCTTCGTCCTTTCCAACCGTTGAAATAGGGTAATCTCTTGACGCATTACAGATTAGGGAGCAAGCGCAGCCTGTAGTAAGTTAGCGGTTACTTGGCCGCTAGTGTTTTTTACGTATTCAGTCATTATTGGAATAAACTTTCCAACCATTTCTGGAGATAGATTCAATTCATTAAACGAGGTCGCTAAGGAAGCCATAGAGCCCAGCGTATTATCGCTATCACCCATCATTGAAGATAGGCTGCCAGCAAGACTAGAAACTGGATCAGATGTGGTTGGCGCGGCTTCTAGCATAGCATTCATTCCGGGGACTGATTGTGACAAGGTGGAGAATGCTTGTGGCTCCATATTTTGTTTAGCGACTTGAAAAAGCGCGCCAGCACCACCAAGGGCTTGTGATTGAGACACGTCTAATTGACTAACTAAAATATCGGTCAAAGTAATACCTTCTGCTACAGTTTCTGCTGTATCAAGTGTTTCATTTGCGCTTTGTGCTGTTTGTTCAATTGTTGACAAAGCACCACCCAATAAACTTATTATTTTTCTGTCATCACTGTTTGATGAAAATGTAAGGTTAGGAAAGGCTAATAGTGCAAAGATAGCGATTATTATAGAAACTATTTTCTTCATTTCAGATCCTTTTTAAAATGTGAGTGGTGCTACCCAAGAAGGAAAATATTGTTACGGGTATCTTTAAATACATCTTGGATAAGTCATTTAATTAACATTTAATATGATGAATGAATGCCAATTATCGGATTATGACTCTGTAAAAAGTCGGCAAATTTTACTTGTGATCAGTGTTAATGACGTGTTAGATACTGATTATATAGCAAGAACGATAGCAACGTAGACACATACTAGGCTACCAGAAAATGCAGATGCAGCATAAATGCGGAATCGCTTAGCCAATGTTTTTTGACTTCGATTTGATATAATGAACGGGTGACGCCTACTTGTTGAGTTAGCAAGAAGATGCACTGTTGGTGCTGCGGATAAATCGGTGCGCCGTTTATCAGCTTCTTGACTGGCGGCTTCACGTACTTTACCCCATTCCTTCATATCGATTTCGCCATTACCATCCCTATCAAAATTTTGTAGTATCCAGTCGTAATTTTCTTTCCATTCGCGAATGATATTACCGGTTATTTTGTGATTACTGGGAATATTTCTTCCGCCGCCAATACTTTGAAAGTTTCCAAGTGCATAAACTACATCATGGATATAGATGAATCGTTCGGTATATCGATAGCGACGACCACTTAAATTACGCAAGAACCCATTGCCACCTCCTACCTGTTCATTTGGCTTTTCTGTATTTCCATGCCAGACACGCTTATGTTCTGTGATAATTTCAGCCCCTTGTGGGTCTATAACGCAGATACCTGTTCTGTCATCAATCTGGAACCATTGCTCACTGGTTCCTTGGTCAACAGTATGCCAATGCCCGTGCTTTCCTTTTCTGTAACGTTCTACTTTATAGTCAAACCAAACACAAGGTGTACCGGAAAGCGGTGCTTTTTGTTCGCCTGCTTCACCGGCCGATACGCCGCCTATTAACTCAACGTACCCTTGTGCTGCCGAGCGAATTCTCGAAGTGGGCGTGTCTTCAATGAGTCGCGCGCGCTTGAGGTAATAAAATATTAAACCAAAAAGAATCAGTGCAAAACCTATTGAAGTAATAAAGCCAAAAAAAACCTCATCATTTGTTAGGCCAGCTTTCCATTCGGGTGCAATCATCCTACAACCCTCAGTTGGATGATGTTTAGAGTACGCTTTTGTTGTTTATTAGCACGGCGCAACGAGGCGTAATAACAAGTTATTACAACGAATTGCAACACAGCAAAAAAACAACAAAAGCGTACTATAAGCATCATAGCGTAGCTCACCCTTAAAATGAGGGCCATATGGAAAGTATTAGTCTTATTTTCATGCGATTAATTATTACTATCGCGGTCAACTGAGGATTGTAGGATCATGCAAAGAGAATTTTCATGTCAACATCAGCCTTTTCGTTTTCAGTAAATTCTAATAAATCGAAAGCTTTAAATCCTAAGTTACGTGCAATAATGACATCTGGAAATTGTTCGATACGGACATTATTCAGGTTAACAGAATCATTATAAAATTCACGTCGGTCTGCTATGTCATGTTCTATCCCGGTGATGCGAGACTGTAAATGCCGAAATGATTCGTTAGCTTTTAAGTCCGGGTAATCTTCCGCCAGAGCAAATAAATTACCAAGTCCGATGCGTAATTGAGTTTCTGCAGCGCCTAATGCTTTTATGTCGGAATTTTGTTGGGCAGAAGAAACTGCTGAACGTGCTTTGATAATAGCTTCTAACGCTTCTTTCTCATAACCCATATATTGCTTGCAGGTTTCAACTAGTTTTGGTAACTCATCATGTCGCTGTTTGAGAAGGACCTCTATATTTGACCAAGCTTTTGAAACATTATGTTTGAGTCTAACTAAGTTGTTGTATATAAGTATGGCATATATTGCTGCAATGCATAGTACGACAACTAAGACCCATAAATAGCTATCCATAGTAATTTATTCCTCACCTGATGTTGTAACAACAAATGAATCTCATAGCAGAGATTCTGTCATTTATTAAGACGCGTATTTTTGACGATTATCTGACTCATTTACTTCGACATAATCTAGAAAATAAAAATAGGATTCTAACGATAGATAATATTTCCTTCGCCCTCCGATTCCTTCTGGATAAACAAAGGCTTTACGTATGATTCGCCATATCCTTTCGTGTTCTTCAAAGGTTTCTATGCGATATCCATAAGCTTGCATTTCTGCTTTCAATTCATCGTAAGTTAACCCTCTACCACCCATTGAAAAGTCAATGGCGCCACATGTAAGCACTTGAATTAAGAAATCATCATCGTTAGACATAGCAGTGAAAATCTGTCGCAATTAAAAAAAGCGTTTAATTGAAATCACACTCAAGGGTTATCAAACATCGTTTCTAAAAAACTAATGTAAGTGTAGGATAAGAATGGTATTTACAATGTGACGGATAAACACATTTTTCTGGGGTATATTTCTGTTAAAAGAATAATTAACGATGAGTATGTAGGATATCAGGTGAAATAAAAAAGCATATGTCGGTTCTGCATAGCTGGTTGCTATTTTGTTTGATTCTTTATTATGCAGAATGCGAAATATACAGCTTATTGACGAGTTATGAGGAATATTGTGCGGCCGAATCAGGCATCTAAAATTAAGAAATACTGAATCAACAAAATGATTGTTGGTTGAAGGTTTCGGTGCCTGAAATCTGCCTGCAGTTGGAAATTTTTATTAAACTAATATCGCGAACCATATGTCGTTTCTCTGGAAAAATCGTTCCATACATATTGTGGCTGAACCGATGATGGGCCGGTAGGAATCATAAATGTGACTACATCCAATAAACCAACTACCGTGCGGCCAATTGTGTGTGCTACACCAGTCACGACACCAATTGTCATGCCATAGGGTATTCCTTTGTCTTGTGAAGTTATGACAATATTTTTTGGTAATTCAACAACACCCGTTGCGACATTGGCAATGCCGCTAACAAATTTCTCGCCCATAATATTCTGGTAGCTCTGCGCATGAACCGTTTGAGCTGAAAGAAAAAACAAAGCAGATGCAATCATGAGTAATTTAAACATTTTTTTCACTGATAACTCCATTGGTTAAGGATAAGAAACGATGAGTCAATGGTTGTATAAAGACTTGATGATAATTATTTCACGTTTTATCTTTGTTTCCATTGCATTGAGATGGTATGTAATCAAATAAAAGAAATACTACCATGCCTCATTTAAAAAATAGCAAAGGAATGGCTAATAAAGCACCAGTTAATTTAATTTTAAAATATGAGACTGCTGCAGAAAAGTCATAAATTGCACCATATTTAAAACGTGATGAATTTTTCGTTATCCATAATCAAACCTTAATTAACATTCTTTCAATCTTACCAGTTGCAATTTTTGGATGAATCGGCAAAATATCTGCACATGGCCTTTGTCGCAACCAAGCCACTCAACTCAATATCGTGTCGTTCTTCTACCCCCGGTACAGTTTTCATAATGCAGAATAATTTCCGATTTAAAAAGCGACTCAGAAAAACTTCACCTCATGATAAAATGATCAACGCTAGAATCAAAAACTAACTAAAATTGTTAGTCGGGAAAATGGATGATGTGGAAGTAATTTCAGAGAAATCATGTTCAAACGCATAGAGAATTTCTAAAATCAAGCAGAGCGGCCTAATCGTAAATTTAAGGGTGTGCCGCTCGATCATTTCCGCCTCTATTTATAATAGCGCGATTGGCGTTTTATCAATAATGGCTCAAATATACAGTTAAATTTTCTGTATCAATTGGTTAAAGATAAAATAGGTTAGCTATCTTAAGGCAGTTCCTTTAATTTTATAAAGTATTGGCATAACATATGAAAATAATCTTAAGTACTTTTATAATCATAATTTTTTCAATGCCTTATCAACTCCTAGCTGAAAGTTATTGCGGAGAAATTAATTTAAAGAGACATAGGTATGGACCGTTTGATTATTCTAATCCAGACCATAGAAAGAATAAATTGCCAGTAGTTGAAGGAGCTCATTTCTTTAAACAGACAGAACAACTAATTGTAAGTGAAACATATCCTCTCCAAACTATTGGTGCAGATTTAGCTTATACATTACGTTCGTTTCCAAATCACTTCCCCGCGCTCTCTGCAATGAGTAAACTTGCAATTAGGGAAAAGAGAGTTAAACCACTAGGTTCTAGCCATTCCGTCTTATGCTTTTTTGAGCGTGCTGTCCGATTTAAACCAGATGATGCAATAGTACGTTCAATATTTGGCGGTCATTTATTAAAAATTGGAAAGTTTGATTTAGCGCTTGAACAATTAATTATTGCAGCAGAACTTGAACCTAGCAACCCAACATTTAATTACAACCTTGGATTATTGTATTTTGATAAAAAAAATTATGCCCAAGCAAAAAACTATGCAAATAAAGCCTATTCTCAGGGCTTTCCTCTGCCAGGATTAATGAACAAATTGAAGAACGCAGGGAAATGGTAAATAACAAATTTACAGCTTAATTACTTAGATGCCTTTAAACCAACAGCTTTTTTAAGTTTTTCTGGCTAATTTAAATATGCAATATGATTTATAGCATGACCGGATACGCGGTAGCGACAAAAGATGTTTTAAGCGGCTCATTAAATATCGAATTGCGCACTGTGAATAATCGTTATCTTGATATCCAGTTTCGTATGCCCGATGAGTTTCGTCCATTAGAACTTGCCATGCGCGAGCTTCTAACCGCTCAACTCAATCGAGGAAAGGTCGAGTGCCGCTTAAATTTCCCTACTCGCTCGAATTTTGAGCATCCAGAACATTTAAATCTTCAGTTATTTAAAAAGTTAGTTGAATTAAATCAGGCCATAAAATCTTCACTTCCAGAAGCGCAGAGTTTAAGTGTTGCAGAAATACTTAACTGGCCAGGTATTTTGGCTAACGAGACCAATCCAACAGGTAGTTTGCATGAAAATAGTTTAGCGTTATTACAAGAGGCATTAAATAGCCTTACCGCAACACGTACACGTGAAGGCGAGAAGCTTAAAATCATTTTGCTGGATCGTTTAGAGCAAATGCGAGCGTTAATAATAACCGCACAACCACATATTCCTGAACTTATAGCAGCATTTGAAGAAAAACTAAGAAATCGATTAAAAGAAGCAGCAATCAATCAGGAAGATGAGCGAATACGCCAAGAAGTATCACTTTTTGCAGGAAAAATCGATATTGATGAAGAGTTATCCCGCTTACAAACCCATTTGGATGAAGTGGAACGCATTCTTTATAAAGGTGGCTCAGTCGGTAAACGATTAGATTTTATGATGCAAGAACTTAATCGTGAAGCTAACACCATTGGCTCAAAATCAGTAGGCTTGGAAATATCAAAAATTTCAATGGGATTAAAAGTGTTAATTGAACAAATGCGAGAGCAAGTTCAAAATATTGAATGACACTTTACGCAGATGTCAATTTTGCATACTCTAACAATAGCCATTTCATGCCAACTCGATCAAAATTGACTTGCACTCGCGCATCATTACCTTGCCCTTCGTAATTAATAATGACACCGGAGCCGAACTTATTATGCGCGACATTCTGACCAATATGCCATTGCGTTTCCTGTGCATTAATAGACCCACTAATACGGCTTTTAGTATTCCCTAACGACTGTGAAACCGTATTTTTAAATCGCTTATCCACGCTTGATTTAAAATGACGAACATCAATTTTCTGTGTTGATTGCAACCATTTCATCAGGTTCTCGGGTATTTCATCAAGAAAACGCGAAGGTACATTGTAACGAGTTTGTCCATGCAACATTCGGCTTTGAGAGAAACTCAAATATAGCCGCCGGCAAGCACGCGTCATAGCAACATACATTAAGCGTCGCTCTTCTTCTTGTCCATTGGTTTCATTGCGACTGTTCTCATGAGGAAATAGTCCTTCTTCTAAACCCGTTAGAAAAACACTATGAAACTCTAAACCTTTGGCTGAATGTACGGTCATCAATTGCAGCGCCTCTTTCCCAGTATCAGTTTGATAGTCACCTGCTTCAAGTGAGGCATGTGCGAGAAATGTTGTTAAACTATCATCATCCGCTTCATGCACGAAACTCGTCGCGGCATTAATTAATTCATTCAGATTTTCTACACGATCAGCACCTTCACGCTCAACATGATAATACCCGAGCAAGCCACTAAGCGACAGCATCTGCTCAACGGTTTGTGGCAGTGGCAGGTTCTCACAAGCTTGACGCATAGTCGTCATTAACGCAACAAATCCACCAACACCCCTTTTAGCTTTTTCTGGATCTTGAATAATGGGCGCATTACTACTCTTTTTTAAAGCTGCCGACCATAAGCTGCTGCCATCCAATCTAGCTTCATCTTGTAACTGCTCAACACCACGCGCACCAATACCTCGTGTGGGAAAATTTATAATGCGTAACAAAGCATTATCATCATCAGGATTCGCGATTAACCGTAGATATGCTAGTGCATGTTTAATTTCCAAGCGTTCAAAAAAACGCATGCCGCCATAAACACGATATGGTAATGCTGCATTAAATAAGCTATGTTCTAGTACACGGGACTGAGCATTAGAGCGGTAAAGCAAGGCAATCTGAGACAGATCGACACCTTCATCCCGTAATGACTTTATTTCTTCAACGATAAATGAGGCTTCATCAAAATCAGTAGGTGCGTTATAAACGCGTATGGGTTCTCCACTGCCTTCTGATGTCCATAAATTCTTACCGAGACGCCCATCATTATGTTGAATCAACGCATTGGCCGCATCGAGAATATTGCCATGAGAGCGATAATTTTGTTCTAATTTGATAACCTTAGACACATTAAAGTCATGCTCAAACTCTTGCATATTTCCCGTATTTGCGCCACGAAACGCATAGATACTTTGGTCATCATCACCCACCACAAACACTGCGGCTGTTGTACTTGAGCCTACATTAGATAAAATCCTCAGCCATTTGTATTGCAAACGATTTGTATCTTGAAATTCATCAACAAGAATATGAGAAAAACGCTCACGATAATGATTGCAAAGCACCTCGTTACGTATTAACAATTCATAACAACGCAACAATAATTCAGGAAAATCGACAATACCGTCTTTATTGCACTGCTGCTCATAAGTCTGATAAAACTCGACTAATTTACGCGTAAAACTATCATGTGATTCAACATTTGATGCACGTTGACCTTCTTCTTTTGCATTATTAATAAACCATTGAACTTGGCGTGGCGGCATATCCTTGTCGCTAATACTTAGGTTTTTCTGAAGACGCTTAATAACCGCTAACTGATCAGCAACATCAAGTATCTGGAACGCCTGCGGCAAGCCTGCCTCTTGATAATGTGAGCGCAACATTCGGTTACAAAGCCCATGAAAAGTGCCAATCCACATACCGCGAATATTAATGGGTAACATTGTTGAGATGCGCGTTAACATCTCTTTAGAAGCTTTATTGGTGAAAGTTACCGCGAGAATTCCGTGCGGACTAACCTGCCCTGATTGAATTAAATGCGCAATTCGGGTTGTTAAAACTCGCGTTTTACCACTACCTGCGCCAGCTAAAACCAGTGCAGATTGATGAGGAAGCGTTATTGCCTCAAGTTGTTCAGGGTTTAGACCGGCAAGTATGCTTGACATGAATGGCGACGAATAGTGAGGATGAAGCGAAGATGTAGCATCTGGCAGTTTTTAGGGAAACACTGAGCAACCTTAATCAGGTTTCCCTAAAAAATATTATGCTTTGCTTTTAGCAACGATTTCCAAAATCAAAGGTGTCAGAATCAATTCAATCGCCAAGCCCATTTTACCGCCTGGAACAACGATAGTGTTTTTTCGAGACATAAATGAATCGTGAATCATCGCGAGTAAACTTGTGAAATCAACGCACTCAGGATCACGGAAACGAATAACAACCATACTTTCATCCAGTGTTGGAATATCACGTGCAATAAATGGATTAGATGTATCAACTGTCGGTACACGCTGGAAATTGATATGAGTACGTGAGAACTGTGGCGTAATGTAATGCACATAATCATGCATGCGACGAAGAATAGTATTAGTTACCGCCTCTGATGAATAACCTCGCGCACTGGTGTCACGGAATATTTTCTGTATCCACTCCAAGTTAACAATAGGAACAACACCGACTAATAAATCGACATATTTTGCCGCATCGGCCGTATCACTTTTTGCGCCACCATGTAGACCTTCATAAAACAGCAAATCAGAACCAGGCGCTATGGGTGTCCAAGGCGTAAATGTGCCTGCCGCCTGCTTCCAAGGGGCTGCTTCTTCGTCATTATGAAGATATAAACGCGTGTTACCACCACCATTCTCACCGTATTGCTTAAACAATCCTTCCAATTTTTCAAATTCATTGGCTTCAGGGCCAAAATGACTAATTTGACGACCACCACCTTTTTCTGAATCAGCAACCGCTTGTTTCATTGCATTGCGGTCATAGCGATG
This sequence comes from Nitrosomonas sp., assembly GCA_021774155.1. Taxonomy (GTDB): domain Bacteria; phylum Pseudomonadota; class Gammaproteobacteria; order Burkholderiales; family Nitrosomonadaceae; genus Nitrosomonas. The sequence goes on along the minus strand of JAJFJH010000181.1, from coordinate 5,846 downwards.
AAAACTATCGCCCTCCACAATAGCAGCAGTTAAATTTTTACGACGAAATATGTGTTCAAAGCTATTTTTGACCGTCGATGTACCTGCGCCTGACGATCCAGTAACAGCGATAACCGGATGTTTCTGTGACATATTAATCTCTCCTTAAAACTTTCATATAAATAAGATATGAGTTAGCTAAGACCAGCTGCTGGTCTTATTTTATAATCGTAACAAAGTGGGGAGTAAAGCCTATCAAAGCGATTTTTTATTATTTGCGGCTATTAAACGGCAGCTAATTTTTAATGTGATAGTTATTTATCTTTCATCGATGATACTTTTTAATTATGTGCCTATGATACCTTTTTTCTTGTCAGTTTTGGCAGGTGATATCGTCATATTCAGCTTGCATTCAGTTTTAAACGAATACAATGCCAGAAACTAATGAAAATATACCGCATCAAATAATTTGATTAATCAATTTTAGCGTCATATATGAGCACCATAATTCTGATGAATCTCATAACCAGCATATAACTAAGCCAGAGTGCTTCATATGACATATTAGGGACGAGACACCTATGAATAAATTAATGCTAACGTATCTAACCATGGCTCTATTTGCCATGATAATTAATGATGCTGCCTGGGCACGTGGCGGTGGCGGTCACGGTGGTGGTCACGGTGGCGGTGGTCACAGTGCAGGTGGTGGTGGACACCGTCATGTAGGGGGGGGACATCGCCATTTCGGAGGAGGTCATCGTCATCACAGACATAATCATTTTAATCTGGGATTTGGTATAGGTGGGTATAATTCAGGTTTTTATGGTTCAAATTATGGCTTTGGTTACGGTTATCGCGACCCTTTTTTCTACCCACGCCCTTATTATGGTTCTACCGTTGTTGTACCAATGACGCCCCCTGTTTATATCCAAAGAGAAGAAGTAAGACCGCCAGTCCAACCACAAACCAATTACTGGCATTATTGCCAGAACCCTGATGGTTATTATCCCTATGTTAAACAATGTCCTGGTGGCTGGTTACAAGTTGCCCCTCAACCACTCACTCAATAATGCACGAGGTATCCCATGTTAACAAAACCCAAATTAACCATCTTGCCAATCGCTTTGATACTCTCAGCATGTGTCAGCGTACCATCCGGCCCCAGCGTGATGACACTGCCTGGTTCAGGGAAAAGCTTCGAGCAGTTTCGTAGTGATGACTATCAATGTAGACAATTCGCGTACGAACAACTTGGCGGTGTGACACCTAGACAAGCAACCTTAACCAGTGGCGCAAAGAGTGCCGCAGTAGGCACCGGATTAGGAGCCGCTGCCGGTGCGCTTATGGGCGGCGGTGAAGGGGCCGCTATTGGTGCAGGCGCGGGACTTTTAATGGGCGGACTCATCGGATCAGACACGTCAAGAACATCAGGCTATGAGGGTCAAAGACGCTATGACATCAGCTACATACAATGCATGTATGCTAATGGTCATCGTGTTCCCGTCTCTGGGAAAATAACCGACGATCCATATAATAGCAGAAATAACTCAAGGACTTTAACGCCTCCACCTGGGTTTACGCCGCCACCGCCACCTCCGGGCAATCCGCCACCACCACCTCCGCGATAACAAATTACAACTAATCGCTCAATGATAACAGCCAAATTAAGCTAAAATACGTTTTAGATTATGCGGAGTGCAAAGGAATCACCGACTAACTTGGAGATAATTTATTCTCAATGTTAGTCGGCATCTGCTTCGCTTATAGTTTTATCATTTAATTTATTAAAACTTAATTTTTTAGTGGCTATTATTAACTTTAATTGGCCCGTTGACTTTAGGAGTAAACACTGTGCACCCGATTGTACCGATTATCATGGCAATAGGCGCCATTTCCTTCCTTGCTGGATTATTTTTCCTTGCACGACTTGGTATGCAACGGATTAAAAAAATAAATGTTTTTGGTAAAGTATATGCGCTCTGGCGTTTCGCGTTGACAACAATAGGCTCGGGCGTCGCTTTGATTATGCTTTCAGTGCTTATTCATCAAAATGTGCCATACACACCTACTTCTGACGTAACACAAGCGGAGTTTACACAATCAGGCGTATCTGATTATGAGCTAGGATTAATACTTGAAAGTATTGATAGAAATTTGATTGATAACTATATTTTACAATTTCAAAAAGATTACTATAACGCTTTAACCAACGGTGACAAAACAACAGCCGGGCTTCTTTTGTTAGAACTAAAATACAATATGAGAACAGAATTAGAGAAACATGGCACTGAACCTTCTCAAATTGAAGAAAAAATAAATCGCGTTATCTCATTATTGCAAGCACAACAGAAATAGCACAACACATCTTTGCCAGGGTATCGAAACCGAGACAAAAAGTTTTTGCTACAACATGCACAGATAAAAGCACTGATTGATTCAAATTCTAACAACGATTGAGTTAATCAGTGCCTTTTTTATTTTATAGTCGTTAATTTACAAAATTAAATTGTTACATTCTCAAATCTTTACACACAAAACTCACCATGACTCAGGAAAACCCACCCGTCGCTCCCCAGGATGAAAATCAAATCATTGCTGAACGTCGCAGTAAGCTGAAAGAACTTCGTAAAGTAGGTAATGCATTTCCCAATATTTTTCGCCGGGATAATATCGCGTCCCAATTGCATGAACAATATGGTGAACAATCCAAAGAATTATTAGAAGAAAGCGCAATCAGCGTAAAAGTTGCGGGACGTATGGTGTTGAAACGTGTCATGGGTAAGGCCAGTTTTGCCACCATCCAAGATATGAGCGGTCGCATACAACTATATATCTCTAATGACCATACTGGGCAAAACAGCCATGAGGCATTTAAACACTACGATTTAGGTGACATTCTTGGCGCACAAGGCAAGCTCTTCAAAACCAAAACAGGTGAGCTTTCTATCCGCGTCACTGATTGTCAGCTACTGACAAAATCTTTACGTCCATTACCAGAAAAATTTCATGGCCTGACCGATCAAGAACAAAAATATCGCCAGCGTTATCTTGATTTAATAACCAATGAAGAAACGCGAAAAGTTTTTAACATACGCTCAAAAACCATCCATGCCATTCGAGAGTTTTTTGTCGCCCGTGATTATCTAGAAGTAGAAACGCCAATGATGCACCCCATCCCAGGTGGCGCGTCAGCGCGGCCTTTTGCCACGCATCATAACGCACTAGATATGCCGTTATATTTACGTATTGCACCAGAGCTTTATCTAAAACGCTTAGTTGTCGGTGGCATGGAGAAGGTTTTTGAAGTCAATCGTAACTTTAGAAATGAAGGCATATCAACTCGGCACAACCCTGAATTCACCATGCTAGAATTCTATGAGGCTTATCAGGATTACACATATTTAATGGATTTCACAGAAAAAATGCTCGGTGAAGTGGCTGAACGTGTTCTTGGTACCAATAAAATAATTTATCAAGAACGTGAAATTGATTTAACCAAACCATTTCAGCGGTTAACCATCACCCAGGCCATCCAGAAGTTCCACCCAGAATATACCGATGCGCAACTGAATGATCGCGATTACTTAGTGGATAAATTACAAAAGTTACGCGTTAAAACCCACCCACATGATGGTATCGGTGGATTGCAACTTTCTTTATTTGATGAAACAACCGAGCATTTGTTGTTTGAACCGACTTTCATCATTGATTATCCTGCTGAGGTCTCGCCATTGGCACGGCGCAATGATGACAATGCTGAAATCACGGATCGTTTTGAGCTTTACATCGCAGGACGCGAAATCGCCAATGGTTTTTCTGAGCTTAATGATCCTGAAGACCAAGCTGCGCGTTTTCAATCGCAGGTTGAAGCCAAAGATGCGGGTGACGACGAAGCCATGCACTATGATGCCGATTATGTCCGCGCTTTGGAATATGGCTTACCTCCAACCGCTGGTGAAGGCATCGGTATTGACCGGTTGATAATGTTATTTGTTGACAGCACAAATATTCGTGATGTTATCCTGTTTCCACAACTACGCCGAGAAGATTAATGCACTAATTTTTTCTGAGGAATGCTGCCATGCTAAATTGTCAAAATGTAGCTCGCCTTAAAACAACGATAGTGGCTTTCACTATCATTTCATTCGCTGCAGTGATAAAGGTTTCAAATGCGGTCGCTCAGTCATCACAAAGTATTGCACCTAACCCAGCACACAAGTCCGAACCAAATATGACTGGCAGAGCAATTGATCGCACAGGCACTGCTTTTTCGGGCAGAAACAGTGTGAGCATTAAAAGCACCGACGCGGGTAAGATCCCCCGGTATCAACAAAATTCAGGTTGTATCAACTGCGGTACTGTAGATTTTATTAATGTGATTGGGCAAGGCGGCAACATCGACCTCATTACCGGCGGCATTATCAGTGGCGTGATTAGAAACAAAGTGATCCGCCATGGCCAAGATCAACATTATCCAATAGACCCTCGTATAAGTGGGAATATGCATCGGGGCCATCAACCCAGCGATGACGCTACTCACTATAAAATTGGTATAACAATGGACGACGGCACACAATCCATCATCACACATCAACATGCGCCAAACTTTCATCGTGGCGATAGAATTAAACTTATTGATGGCGAATTTGTACCCCATCATCATTAAGCTTAATTTAAACACTTGAACTAAACCTCAACCGTGCATATGATCAATGCATGAATGTTAATCTGGAGATAGCTTGAACTCCCCATCCCCCAATCAAATTGAACTGCCCGTAGAAGGCATGACCTGCGCAGCTTGTGCTGTACGTATTGAAAAGAATCTAAACAAATTACCTGGGGTCGAAGCCGTCGTTAATTTCGCCAACGAAAAAGTACGCATTAATTATAACGACAACCAGGTAAAGACCGATAAACTCATATCCACGATTGAGAAGTCAGGCTTTCATGTTGTTCCTCAGTCTGTACAACTACAAATTGGCAAAATGACCTGTGCCGCTTGTGCGGGTCATATTGAAAAAGCATTAAATAAGCTACCCGGCGTATCTGCCAGCGTTAATGTCGCCAATGAAACAGCAAAAATCAATTTCACACCTGGTGCTGCCACCGTGGATGACTTGATTGCTGCAGTCATCAATGCGGGATACGATGCCAGTGAAATAAGTGAAACCAGTCGCGCTGATGAAAAGGCACGACGATTAGCTGCATATCAAACCGAACTACGCCTATTCTGGATTTCGGCCCTCCTCACCCTACCCTTGGTGCTTCAGATGGGCGCGATGTTTACCACTGGCGACATGGAAGTACTACCACGTTGGTTACAATGGCTACTAGCGACCCCCGTGCAATTTTGGGTCGGCAGGCGTTTTTACATTGGTGGCTGGAATGCCCTGCGTAGCGGCGGTGCCAACATGGATGTGCTGGTCGCTCTGGGCACCAGTATGGCGTATCTATTCAGTGCAGTTGTCACCCTGTTCGCCTTAAATCAGCATATTTATTTTGAAGCCAGTGCAGCCATTATTACACTGGTATTACTCGGCAAACTCATGGAAGCTCGTGCCAAGGGGAAAACATCTGAAGCCATTGAAACACTGATTAAATTACAACCTAAAACAGCCCGCATTGAGCGTGACGGACAGGTCATTGAGGTCGATGCCAGCAGCCTGAAAGTTGGCGACGTTATTATCGTACGTCCGGGTGAGAACTTACCCGTTGATGGAGTCGTTATCGAAGGCAATTCCAGTATCAACGAGTCCATGCTCACCGGTGAAAGTTTGCCCGTTAACAAACAAGCCGGTTCCAAAGTCTTTGCCGCCACGTTAAACCAACAAGGCTTATTAAAATGCCGCGCCACCAGTGTCGGC
>JAJFJH010000019.1 GCA_021774155.1 Nitrosomonas sp. | reverse complement strand
TTGTGTGATGACGGTAATGTCATCTTCACCATCGCGTCGTTGTTTGAGTGTATCAAGTATGGCGAGTTTGGCAGACTGAATGTCATTACGACTTTTGGCTTCAATTAAGATACGAAATAAAGACGAGGTATTAAATAAGCTTTGAGCATATTCAATTGGGATAATAACGATTTCATCTGTGTTGAAGCCCATAGACTCACCTTGTGAGGCTAAGACACCGGAGACCAGAAAACGATTCTCTCCAAGTCTTACACGTTGACCAATAGCATTGCTTCGTGGAAAGAATTCTTTGGCTAATTTAGCACCAAGAACGATCTGGGCGCTGTGTTCAGAACCTTGAGTGAGAAAATTACCCTGAGCTAGGTTCATATGCCTTATGGGTATTAAGTCAGCAGTGCTTCCAAGTACCGTTACTTCACGTAGGCGATTGACTGCGGTTAATTCCGAAACGCCGACATTAAGCGGAGCATATCGCCTAATTTGCGGCAGTCGGCCTAATAGCTCCGCGTGTTTCAGAGTCAAGTCACGTGGTGTTTGCCCAAGTACTGCGCCCGGAAATGAACCCGAAGTTTCGGCACGTCCTGGTAAAACAATAATGAGATTGGTGCCAATCGAAGAAAATTGATTAATCACATAGCGTCGTGCACCATCGCCTAATGCAGTGAGTACAAGTACCGCTGATACGCCCAATGCCATTGCCAAGATAATCAATAAAGATCGAACACGATAACTCATTACCGATTGTAATGAGAGCAGTAAGATATCTCTCAGTGTCATGATGTGTCCGTTTCAATACTTCCGTCACACATACCGATATGACGATGTGCATGTGCGCCGAGTTCACGGTCATGGGTTACGATAATCAGTGTTGTCCCAGCATGATGCAAATTTTCTAACAATGTCATTACTTCCGCACCAATACGATGATCTAGATTGCCAGTCGGTTCATCTGCCAGTATAGCCGTAGGCCGTAGAATGGTAGCGCGAGCAATGGCCACGCGTTGGCGTTGGCCGCCTGATAACTCGGCAGGGCGGTGTTGTGCGCGGTCTTGTAGATCAAATGCCTGCAGTGCATCATTAACGCGTATTTTTCTGTCATCCGGTGAAATACCGCTCAGTATTAATGGTAATTCAATATTCTCGGCGGCACTTAAACGCGGTACCAAGTGAAATGATTGAAACACAAAACCGATTTTCTCGCGTCTAATTCTTGCTTGTTCAGTCTCGGACAAGTCAGTGACATCGTTACCATCGAGCTCATAGTGACCGCTATTTGGTTGGTCGAGTAATCCGATAATATTAAGTAAGGTTGACTTGCCAGAGCCCGACGGACCCATAATTGAAACATATTCACCTTGTGCAATGTCTAGATCAACCTTTTTGAGTGCATACACGATTTGGTCACCCATAAGAAATTGACGTGTTATTTGCTTGAGGCGGATCATGGTTGTTCAGTTCTTTGTTGAACGCGGATCCCGACTTCTATTTCATCTTGGTCAAATGACAGTAATACTTGGTCGCCCTCGTTTAGGCCGCTTACTATTTCAGTGAAATTCCAGTTAGCTAAACCAACCTCAAGTTGACGTTCTTCTAGTTTGTTATCTGAGCCCAGTATAAACACCTTGTTGTCTTGCCGTATCGCTTGCGTTGGGAGTCGTAAAATATCGTTACGTCGTTCAATAATGGCTTCAACATCAGCGCTATAGCCTACCAGTAAGATTTGTGCGGGAGGTTGGTCAAAATTGACCTCAATATCGACCGTACGTGCTTGTTTTTCAATTTCAGTGACATAAGGTGCAATGCGACGAACCTTGCCATTAAAAATTTGACCAGGCATGGCATCCAGAGTAATTCGTGCTTGCTGGCCTACTTTAATTTTCGGCGCATCAACTTCATCCATTGGCGCACTAACATATAAGCAAGTGTCATCAATCAAATCAATGGCCGGCGGTGTCGGAACGCCAGGTGGAGAAGGGGTGGTATATTCACCTAATTCACCAGTAATACGTGCGATTACACCTGCAAATGGCGCTTTTAGAATGGTACGTTCAAGCCCAGCTTGCGCAACATAGATTTGTGCCTGAGCGCGTTTAATGTCAGATGTTGCCGCATCACAACTGGCTTGTTTAGCTCGCGCATTGGCATCGGCATCTTCAGCAAGCTGTGAACTAATAAATCCTTTGTCGACGAGTTGTTGGGTGCGTGCAGACTCACGATGCGCATTTTCAGCAATGATGCATGCTTCACGACTACGCTCTTGTGACATGGTTAATTGTCGTTGTGACAGCTCATGTTGTGCGACGAGGTCAGCATTCCATAGTTCTAATAATGTTTGGCCTTGTGTTACTCGCTCCCCCTCTTTTACCCAAAGTTGAGTAATTTTTCCACCTGATGTCGGTGAAAGATTAGCCCGTCGGCAGGCTTTAATCGTGCCTGCACGGGTATTAACAATGATGCTTTCAACGGTGCCGCGGCTGATAGTGACCAATTCTACCTCAATGGGGTCAGGACGTACCGTATACCAAGTGATGACGCCAATCATCGCGAGGGTTATTAAAATAAATATGAAGCGGGTGAATGGCATTTTCTTTTGCATGGTAAGTTGAGTAATTTGCGTTAAAAGCAATATAACATTTTGTTGCGCTGAGATTAGAGTGTGCAAATAAAACACGGAAGATTCATTGATGGGGGGAACGGATGAGTGCATCCGAATAGTCTCCGTCGATAGGGTGAGGCCGTTACGTTTTAATTAGAATGGCTATATTGGACGAATTGTCAGAATGAACGACATTTAAAGAAAAATGACCCTGCCTGGATTCAGTAAGGTAGATGCAGGAAAACACGTAGCTAAGCGAACTAAAATAATAAATGATTTAAAATAAATCGCCTGATGAATAATGTACTTTAGACTTTACAAGTCGGATTGACAAATATGCTCAAGTAAACCTTCACTGGCAGCTTCAACTTTATCCAATACCCTTTCAAACCCTTGTTTACCACCATAATAAGGGTCCGAAACTTCGTCTTCTGCAGAATGATTTTTGCTATACCGCATCAATAATGCCAGTTTATGTTGATATTGCTGTGGGCAGCGTTCTTCAAGAATAGCGAGGTTGTCATGATCCATCGCCAAAATGTAATCAAACTGCGAAAAATCCTCGGGTGCCACAGCACGTGCACGTAAATCTTGCATGTCATAACCACGCTTTAGTGCAGCAGCTTGTGCTCGTTCGTCTGGAGAATGACCAACATGATAGCTATGCGTCCCAGCTGAATCGACTTTAATGTTAGATACCAGGCCAGCCATTTTAACTTGATGCCTAAATATAGCATCCGCAGTAGGAGAGCGGCAAATGTTGCCCATGCAGACGAATAATACTTTCACCTTCTTCTCTCTATTCATAGCAGTTCATTATAAGACTAAAATACAATGGCTTATCATTATTTATTGATTTGTCATGTTATCATTGCTCAGTGATGTTCACTCAAGAGTAGTGCTCATAGATAAGCACACAAGTTAGTATTTTTCGGATTATTATAAACCATGAATGAAAAGAGTTAAAAGCACCCAGGCGGTAAAAAGAATAGTGTATTGGTTTGGGCAATGATGTGTACCCTAATCTTAGAAAAAAGTACAAAACTTTTGTTGCCAGGATACAACATACTGGTACAAGCTAAATAATAACAATTGAAAGTAAAATATCGGAATAAACTACTTTACTTCCAAGCAATGAACTTCCCCAGAATTAACGGACTTAAATATTAAGAGGCAAACTTTTGTTCATAATTCGCAGTTGAGTATTTTTTGTGGCAATAGCACGAGTGAGATCAGCGTATTAACCATGTGTAACCTTACCAAACAGATTCAAATCTTAGAAGAAAGATTGTTGCATTCCGATATGCAAGAAAATCCTTTTTTACTTGATGAACTACTAGCTCAGTCATTTGAGGAAATTGGTGATACGGGCAATGTAACTTCGCGGCAAGCTGTTGTTGAATGGTTAATGAATAAGGATAAAAACGACCGATGGTTATTAACCCATTTTCGTATTAACGTGTTATCAGCTGATATCGTGTTGGCTATTTATCAAGCACAGAAAGTAAGGGGAGGTAATATTACCGCAGCCGTGTCGACCCGAAGTTCTGTTTGGAAGCGATATGATAATCATTGGAAAATGGTGTTTCATCAGGTATCAAGATCGAACAAATAACGCAAGTCATATACAATTGAACAGTGTATTGTATGAAATAATGAGACCACCGATAGGAGATAACTTTGGACGAAGAAGCACAACAAATAGCGGAAATTAAGAACAAGTTAGCTACAGTTAAACAAAATATAGCTGCGGCCTGTGTTCGTTCGGGTCGTGAACTTTCAAGTGTGAGACTCTTGCCGGTAACTAAAACGGTACCAGCGGAAAGGTTGCGTCTTGCCTATGCCGCAGGTTGCCATGAAATGGGTGAAAACAAAATACAGGAAGCGCGTGAAAAATCTGAAACATTAAAAGATCTCAATATTAAATGGGCCATTATTGGTCATTTGCAGACCAACAAGGCTAAATATCTGGCACGTTTTGCCAACGAATTTCAAGCACTAGATAGTCTTAAAGTCGCGGCTGAGCTTGATAAGCGCCTACAAATAGAAGGTCGTTCTATGGATGTCTATGTTCAAGTCAACAGTTCAGGCGAAGCCAGTAAGTTTGGCCTAGCGCCGGATGATGTCCGTACATTTGTGGATCAGTTGCCTAATTATTCCTCGTTACGAATCAAGGGATTAATGACGTTAGCTATTTTCTCTACCGATCATGACCGTGTACGTGAATGCTTCATTAAAATGCGTAACATTCGTGACATGCTACGACAAGAAGCGCCGGCAGGCTTGTCATTTGAAGAGCTTTCTATGGGTATGTCAGGAGATTACGAACTTGCGATTGAAGAAGGTGCCACGATAGTACGCGTAGGCCAAGCCATTTTTGGCAAGCGACCTTTACCCGACAGTCATTATTGGCCGGGAGTTGGTTAACGATGAACGCTATTCCGTTACCAGTAAAAAAACGAGAGATTTTTCATGGTCATTTCGACTCGACAATCTGAAATGACGTTCCATTTCGTGATGACGAAATTTTCATTGAAACCTACTTAAGGTGAGAGTCATATAGAAAAAATTGGCCTTATTTTTATGAAATTAGTTATTACAATAGCAGTCAACTGAGGATTTGTGATTTAAGTAAAATATGGCAACAAAAGTCGTCGCTTTCATAGTCTCGTGCTTTCTTTCCCTACGCTTGTGATAAATTCGTGAAATTTCATTGCTATACTTTTGTACATGTTAATGAAAAATGTTTTGATTGTTGAGGATCATCAAGATATTGCTAATTTGGTAAAAATGCACTTAATTGATATTCAGTGCAACGTAACACTTGCGAGTAGCGGCAATGAGGGTCTGCAACTGGCAGAGACCAAACACTTTGATCTGATTATCCTTGATCTAATGTTGCCTGGCATTAATGGCCTGGAGATTTGTCGCCGTATTCGTAAACAGTCTGACTATACGCCGGTATTGATGTTGACCTCAAAATCTACTGAGTTGGATCGGGTGCTGGGGCTGGAAGTCGGCGCCGATGACTATCTCATCAAGCCATTCAGTATTTTAGAGCTGGTAGCACGGGTTAAAGCCATGTTCCGTCGTATTGAAGGACTAGGTCGTCGGTCGATTGATAGCAAGTCAAAACAAACATTTGGTGAATTGAGTGTCAATATTGAAAAACATCAGGTTATGCTGCGTGATCAACTTGTGGAATTGACGGCCAAGGAATTCGAGTTATTAATACAGTTTGTTTCTCACCCTGGTCGCGTTTATACGCGGACACAGTTGTTGGATTTGGTTTGGGGTTATGGCCATGAAGGTTATGAACATACCGTCAACTCGCACATCAATCGCCTTCGTGGAAAAATCGAACAAGATCCGGCGCATCCTAATTACATCCTCACTGTTTGGGGTGTTGGGTATAAGTTTAATGATACATTTACAGCATAAATGGTAGTCAATGCTGATGTTTAAAAGTCTTTCCAGTAAATTGATTGTTACCTTGTTTGCTCTGCTATTACTGCTATCTGCCAGCTTTATAGGTTTTGCGTTATGGAAAACCCCCATGTTTTTACAAGAACTCAATCAAAGGCTTAATCTGGAATTAGCAGATAACATTGTCAAAGAAAAAAACCTTATGATCAACACACAGGTCAATCACGAAGCCATGCAATCAGTGTTCATGGGCTTGATGCTGGTAAACCCGGTGATTGAGGTTTATTTGGTTGACACCCAAGGTAAGCTTTTGGCCTATTCCGCACCAGAGGGTGTCGTTAAACGGCAAACTATTGATCTGGTGCCGGTGCAACAGTTTCTCAATAAAAACCAATATTTTCCAGTGCTTGGCAATGACCCGCGCGATCTCTTACGTGATAAGGTGTTTTCGGCTGCAGCCATTTATGACAAGCAAAGTTTACAGGGTTATTTATATATCGTATTAGGTGGTCAGGCTTATGACTCAGTGGTTGAATTGTTACAATCCAGCTATATGTTGCGCATCTGGATTGGTGCAGTAGTTGTTAGTCTGTTGGTTGCTCTGTTGGCTGGATTCATGATGTTTCGCCACATTACCCGTCGTGTGCACCAGCTCGCCAAGGGTATGGAGAAATTTAAACAGAGCGGTTTTCAGCATAGTATTGAATTACCGGATCGATTTGATGGTTGGGGCGATGAGATAGACCAATTAGGTTTAACCTTTCATGAAATGTCAGAGCGTATTATTCATCAGGTCAAATTGCTGCAAAATAACGATACTTCGCGTCGTGAGATGGTCGCTAATGTTTCGCACGATTTACGCACGCCGTTGGCATCACTACAAGGTTATCTGGAAACACTCAAGTTAAAAGCCGATCAACTTAGCGACGAACAACGCCGAGATTATATTGATATTGCCTATAAGCACAGTAAACGGCTGCGCAAACTGATCACCGAGCTTTTCGAGTTGTCGACATTAGAAAATCAGGATGCGCCACTGCACTACGAATCTTTTTCTATGAGTGAACTGGTACAGGACGTGTGTCAGAAGTTTCGTTTGGAAGCTGAGAATAAAGGATTGATATTGTTCACAGCAATATCAATCCAGCCAGCATTTGTTCGTGCTGATATTGGCCTGATACAGCGCGTATTGGAGAATGTGATTGAGAACGCGATTAAATACACACCCGAAGGTGGCGAAGTATCAGTATCGCTAATAATAAGTAAACAGACGATTACCACGAGAATTGTCGATACCGGACAAGGCATTGCAGCTGAACATCTCACACATATCTTTGAGCGTTTCTATCGTGTTGAAAAACATCGTAATCTGGATGGCACAGGGCTTGGTCTAGCCATTGCTCAACGCATTATGCAGCTGCATAATAGTTTTATTGAAGTACAGTCTAAAGTTAATGTTGGCACAACCTTTTCCTTGCCTTTGCCACATAGCACCTCTTGAGTTTTATATTAGAAGGCTGTGTCGGGTATTCTTCTTGAACATGAAGAGTATATTTAAAGCATACGTTCGTGATAAAAACGTGATTTCTTCGTGACAAAGCTGTGAAATTTTTCTCGTATCATTCTTAATTCTTTGGATAACCAAAGAAAATTTATGAAACAAGTCGCATTTAAGTTAATACGAACTTTAAAAGCCATTTAACTGAGGAGAAAACTATGTCATTAATAAAAAAAGTATTATTTTGTCTTGGAACATTATTCATCACTCAATCAACGTTAGCAGCAGACTATAGTGTCGAAATCACCAATTTAACCTACAAAATAAATTTTACGCCGCGCATTGTGATTGCACATGTTCCCGCTTCTTTTTTTTCAGCAGGTGATAATTTAAATGATTCTGAAGGCGGCTTACTTAATGGGCAGGTTAATAATGCTTTGAAGGAAATTGCTGAATCTGGAAACTTAGAGCCAATGATCTTAATTCTAGATCAAGAGTCGATTGCTCCAGTGGTTTCCTATGTGTCGGGAGATGGCTTGTTAGCCGCAGGACAAAAACAAACGGTTAATTTGGAAGGTATTGAAGGACTCAGCAAGATTTCATTATTTGCCATGATGTTGCCGACTAATGACGGGTTTATTGCATTGAATAATAAAGACTTGCCTGAGATGGGTAGCGTAAGTTACCTTATTAATGGATATGACGCCGGTACAGAAACAAATACTGAGTCTTGTAGCGATATTCCTGGGCCTTTATGTGGTGGAGCAGCGCTGTCTCCAGAAGATACTGGCGAAGAGTTTGTGCATATACATCGCGGTATTAGAGGTTTAGGCTCAGACATTGATCAAGCAATATACGACTGGAAAAACCCGGTTGCCATTGTAACTATCACTAAAACAAGTAACTAACCCCAATATTGCACCAGTACATTAAATTCCGGCCTGCAACCCTTATGTTTACTGATCTTTGGAAGATTATTTAAAAATACAGCTTGTACCGAATACTTAATTTTCTGGTTTTTAACTTGCCCTGTTCTGAATTGAGCGCACATACTTGCTACGCCGCAGAATAACTGCGGCTCCGGTCGCGAGCACGTTCAATTCAAAACAGTTCGGCGTTTAAATTCCAGAAGCTGGTGCAATATTGAGGCTAAAGAACTTTCCACGCGTAACACGGTAGGATTTATGACATCGACTGATCTCATCTTACCGTGCTTGGTATGTATCATTATGATTTACTTTTTGGGGGCTCAACCGACAAGTGCGTACATACGGGTTCAGCCGACCGGAACATAATTGGTTTCATGCGGCGCCAAAATTTTCAGTTTAAGGAATTTATTTCTCTAAAGCTATAGGCTATTTTATGTGGCGTTTTTATCTTGTTATTGGTACCTATTTCAAGGTCTCAGGGAAAAATTCAAACTGTACCCACATATTTACTGATTTTCTGAGGAGACTCTATTTAATTGCTGTAAGAATGACAAACGTTGCATTTTTTGTTGCAACAAATGATCTTCAATGTTTATATTGTTTAGCTTCACGCCAATTTGTTCAAGATCTTCATCAATACAATTCATATCAAGCATTTTAGCTAATAACAACTCACCAAATTCAGATTTATAATGGGCAGGTTCCCAGAACCAATTTGTGGTTTGATTATTGTCGGTTTTTTTGGGGATTGATGAAACTGTGTACTTCGAATAAAGAGAAAAATCCCAGAGAGCCACTTGATGCCCATCATATTGATTCACCAGTTTAGTTAAACTTTTTTTAAAGTCCTCAAATTCATTCCAATATCCAGCATCATGTATATGTTCAAGGTAAGTGTAGTGATAAGGATTCATAAATAAGATCAGTTGAATATCTCTTTCATTCGCTAGTTGTATTGCCCGCTCAATCGACTTCAGCTCCAATGACCACTGCTTTGAATCATAAATTGTTTGATCGGGTTTGGAAAAGCGTTTATTCAAATCACCTAATGTTTGTTCAAACAACACCCACACACCTTCACGATGGACGATTTCGTCATAATCCAATGCGGGGTTAAAACCTAAAGAAGTCCGATTAACACTACCTGGTGACTGTGAAATAACTGTAAAAATACTGTCGAACAATGTATTCAATGAAAATAAAGTTGAAGAGTAATCCTGTATGGTTTTTAACCAGGATTTCCCGCTCTCTTCAAATCCCTCGTCAACTAGTAATCGGTCAAAAAAATCAGAGCCATGTTCAGGAAAATTAACTTCTTTAACCTTTTCTCTGCTATACAAAAAATCAGAGAAATCTACGCCTAAAAGGATATGCCGAACATCGCCTGCCGCAACGGCGTGAAACAAAGCGCCAACTTGCGCATGGACACTTAATCCAGGAAATGTTAGGTTATATACAGTTCCATTTCTCGCTGGCCAACAACTTGATTCAGGGTCTATTCCCATCTCTGGACGTGAATTCCCAACAATAATAGTTTGTGGTTGGATGTGGGTAACATTGTATGGTTTATATAAAGCCGAGTAATTGGAAACCGCCGCTTTTTTCTCATTAAACCCAGAAATACGATCAGCGTTAAATAACATATATGGGTCAACAAGATAGTTTGCAGATGACAGTGTGATCGCAATAAAGCAAGAAAAGAAAACAAACAAATAGGTGTATTTTTTAATAGACATCAGGTCAAAACTGAAAATAAAGAAACTCTGATATTCGTGTCAAACCAAAAATTGAAATAGTTAACACACTAGCAAAAACAAATGCCCAAGCTGAATTAAAACGAAAGGTTAATTTAGAGGGCAATATGCCTTCTTCAAAAACAGCAGGGCTAGAGTTCTTTTTATACTGAGAGTAAGTTTTCATGATTTGCTGAGTATTGGGCATAAATACGACAATAAATAACAATATAATTATCCAAAGATAAGTATACATAAACTGCGAACCGCCGCCGATAAATGGCGTTATTCCCATCTCATCTAAAATACTGGCCGTCTCTCCAAGTCGCGTGTAAATAGCATTGGGAATGGCTATCCCGTTAAATCCGTACATTCCTTTATAAATCTCAATAGCAGATTCAAATGATGTTGCTCTGAATAATACCCAGGCATTAACTACTGAAGTAAATGTCACAAACCAACAAAAGAATCTCCAGATTGGTTGTGCGTCAAGAAATTCTAATCTGGCTAGTCGTTTAAGATACTGCCAAGCATGATTAATAATGAGGTAACAACCATGTAGGCCACCCCAAAGAACAAACGTCCAACCCGCACCATGCCACAATCCTCCCAGAAGCATAGTCGTTAATAAATTAACATAACGCCGTACATTTCCTTTTCGACCGCCACCTAAAGAAAAGTAAACATAATCACGCAAGAAACGTGATAGCGTCATATGCCAACGACGCCAGAACTCGATAATGTTGAGTGACTTATAGGGCGATGAAAAATTAATTGGCAGACGAATACCAAACATTCTAGCAATGCCTATCGCCATATCTGAATAGCCTGAGAAATCAAAATATAATTGAAAAGTATAAGCAAGCGCTCCACCCCACGCAGTAAAAAAAGTTATGGGGTCACCAGTTTCAGCTGTATTAAAAACAGGCGTCGCATATTGCGCAATACCATCAGCCAAAACAACCTTTTTAAATAGGCCCAACGCAAAAATGCTCAACCCAACCATCACGGCTTCAAGTTGAGGCTTCATGTTCTCAAGCTTTAAGAATTGAGGCAACATCTCTTTGTGGTGAACAATAGGTCCAGCAATTAGTTGAGGGAAAAAAGTTACAAAAAGAACATAGTGTGTAAATTTAAATTCTTCTGTTATCCCTTTATACGCATCAACTAGGTAAGTAATTTGCTGGAATGTGAAGAATGAAATTGCCAATGGAAGGATAATTTGTTCGATGTGTACATTGTAATCAAGTAACGAACTGATATTTTCAATCATGAAATTGGCGTATTTAAAATACCCCAATAGAATCAGATTAAAAGAGACGCCAATAATAAGATAGCATTTAGATTTATAATGCTCTCCAGCGGAGTGGCTGCGTACAATCGTTTCGCCTATAAAATAGTTAACTCCGATTGAGGCTAGAATCAACAGTAGATAAACTGGGTTCCACCAACCATAAAAGAATAAGGAGGCAATTATCAGGGAAATAATCGCTGCTTCACCGTTTAGATACTTAGCCAGAAGAAAATAAATTGCATACGTTACTGGTAAAAATGCAAAAATAAACACATACGAATTAAACAACATATTTTTGGCTTTTCTCCGCTTTAATCATGAGGGGAAACCTATCTTCAAACTACAACAAATCATCCATCCATCTTTAGACTAGAAACAACTATCCAATCAAGCTAAGTTTTACTGGTTAATAAAATAAGGAAGCCCGAGGAATTAAGAGGCAAAAATACTTAATTAAGCCCTTGCCAACACTTAACCGCCATTTCAAAATCATCAAGTGAAATCTTTAGCAATTCACCTGCTTCCTCAGCATAATCATCTTCAATTTCAACATGATCAGGATATATATGTAGGCAATAGGCATTGCCTGTGCGTTCCCATGAAGGAATTTGGCCCGATTTCACGCGGTTTATTTGCTGTAGCAACTCTTCTGTCCATTTGGGGCTATGCTGGATGTCGATGGTCAAATAAGCGATGATCAGGTCATGAGCCGGATCGCCTTGAATTCTACCAGACCATGAGAACTCTGTTTTATTCATTTGAATATTGGGAAGGCCGTATTGATCTTGCCGTTTTGTGGCGGTGCGTAGCCAATGGTGAAGCGTTTATCGTTGATGCTACAGTAGGATGAGTTGTTCTCGGCTGAGGATGGTTTGTTTTGGCCGCATTGAGTCCAGTTTGGCGAACCTTTGGGGCAGCTGGTGTTCGTGTTTGATGAGGCGTGGCTGATTGAATTTAATACTTGTTCGGTCGAGCAACTATCTGGAAACATAGACGAGAATTTATTTTTGTCCGAGTGGTTTTGGTAAGACCATCGGCCTGTGTAAATTCCTGCTTTGTTAGGATGGTCTTGGACGGTGAATGCTGCTACGGTGGCGGGGTTTTTGCCGTCTGGTCGTGAATGAAAACCTTTTGCTCGGCCGCGTTTCCATTCACCGCAAAAGAGATGCTTTTGATTCATTTGCAGTCCGTTCTTAAGCTCGACCCAATGGGGTAGTGTGGTGCAATCAACTTCAGCTTGCGCTGACAATGGGAAAAGACAAAGTGCCAGTAGTCCCATTAGAAATGTGTACTTAATTGGTGCTGTCATTATGAAACCCCTCTTTAGTGATTTTTGTTGCGCCGTATGAAGTAAAATAGCTTTAGCTATCGGCTATCGTATAACATCTTTAATCATTTTTTGTTACCACTATTGGGTATACCATGTCATCACTCAAACAATCTTCTCCAAAAATCGGCTTTATTTCACTTGGTTGCCCTAAGGCACTTGTCGATTCCGAACAAATCCTGACACAGTTACGTGCAGAAGGCTATGGTATTTCTCCTTCCTACGAAGATGCGGATCTGGTCGTGGTGAACACGTGTGGATTTATCGACAGTGCGGTGAAAGAATCGTTGGATACCATTGGTGAAGCGCTGGCTGAGAATGGTAAGGTGATCGTAACAGGTTGCTTAGGCGCCAAGGAAGATGGCGATGTAGTGAAACAAGCCCATCCGCAAGTGTTGGCAGTGACAGGCCCACATGCTTTGCCGGAAGTCATGGCCGCCGTGCACCAGCATTTGCCGCAACCGCATGACCCATTTACCAGCTTGATTCCACCGCAGGGTATTCGTCTGACACCCAAGCATTATGCTTATGTGAAAATTTCTGAAGGCTGCAATCATCGTTGTACTTTCTGCATCATCCCCAGTATGCGCGGTGATTTGGTTAGCCGCCCAATACATCAAGTCATGGATGAAGCGGAGCATTTGGTAAATGCTGGCGTGAAAGAACTCCTGGTTATTTCGCAAGACACCAGTGCTTACGGTGTGGATGTAAAGTACCGAACGGGCTTTTGGCAGGGTCGACCGATCAAAACTCGCCTGACTGAATTGGCGCAAGCGATGGGAACGTTAGGGGTGTGGGTGCGGATGCATTATGTTTATCCTTACCCACACGTAGATGAACTGATTCCGTTAATGGCGGAAGGAAAAGTCTTACCGTATTTAGACGTGCCGTTCCAACATTCCAATAAACGTATTTTAAAAGCTATGAAACGTCCGGCGAATTCAGAGAATAATCTAGAGCGGATTAAGCAATGGCGCAGTATTTGTCCTGATATCACGCTGCGTAGCACGTTTATCGTGGGGTTCCCTGGCGAGACGGAGGCAGAGTTTGAAGAGTTGTTGGCGTTTTTGCAGGATGCACAGCTTGATCGAGTGGGTTGTTTCAAATACTCGCCCGTGGAAGGTGCGGCATCGAATGCGTTGTCTGATCACGTTCCTGAAGCGCTGAAAGAAGAGCGCCTAGCGCGATTCATGTTGCTGCAAGAAGAGATTAGTCATGCACGGTTGACCAGTAAGATCGGTCAGAAAATGACAGTGCTGGTTGATGAAATTGCGGAGAACGAAGTGATTGCGCGAAGTAGTGCTGATGCGCCAGAAATTGATGGCCTGGTGTTGATTACGGGCGCACGCAATTTACAGCTGGGTGATTTTGTCGAAGTTGAGATTACGGGATCTGATGCGCATGATCTACAGGCCAGGGTTGCGAGCTAACTGATGCGTCAAATCTTTCTAGACACGGAAACCACCGGCCTGGAACCTAAGTTGGGCCATCGTATGGTTGAGGTAGCGGCCGTTGAAATGAATCACCGGCAATTAACCGGGCGGCATTTTCATTATTATTTGAATCCGGGCCGTGAGAGTGACCCTGGGGCGTTACAAGTACATGGGTTAACCTCACATTTTCTCAAAGACAAACATAAGTTTCATGAGATAACAAATGAATTCATGGCGTTTATTGATGGTGCTGAGTTAATCATTCACAATGCGCCTTTCGATGTGGCTTTCCTTGATCTAGAGCTGGGTTTGGCAAAATTTAAGGCACTAGAAAATTATTGCGCGACAATTACCGATACGCTAAAAATAGCCAAGGATTTACATCCGGGAAAACGAAACAATCTGGATGCTTTGTGTGATCGGTATCAAATTGACAACTCCAAACGGACTTTACACGGCGCGTTGCTGGATGCGGAATTGTTGGCAGATGTTTATCTTGCTATGACCCGAGGCCAGGAAAGTTTGCTCATCGAAAATGAAGATGCATTGATGGATGCAGATTCAAAAATTAATCTGGAAGATCTAAATCTTGTCATGCTAGTCGCCAGCCAGGAAGAATTGGATTTGCATATGCAACAATTGGATAAGATAGAGCAGGAAAGTCAGGGTAAGTGTGTATGGAAACATTTGGATTCGGAGCCGAGAGAATCGTAGTGTAATATGACCTTACAAGTAGTTTCGATCTACTTAAAGTTTGAAGCTTAGGTGTCTTTATTCTATAGAAATTTAAATTTTTGAAGGGATATGGTCATGAAAAGATATGTAAGGGTATTTTTTGTTGGGTTATTTTTTTTAATTTCTAGTACTGCAGCTTTCGCCGAAGAGCGCGCAGCAAACATCAGCATTGGCAGTAATGGCAGCGGATCTGTTGGCATTACTGTAGCTACCGTTCTCCAAATTATAGGTCATGCCATTGGCAATGGTTTAGTGAGTAAATTTATTGTTCTTGTACCAAACGAGAATGCTATACCTGTTGAAGGTGGTGGAACCGCTTGTATTGCATCAGACTTTGATTTTTCTGCTAATCCTCCCTTTACGGAAGATAGATTCACTCGATTACTCGAACAATTGCGTTCAATTCAACCTGAACCTGGCGTTTTTCTTAATGTGGAGCTCACAGAAAACTGCAATATTTGATAGGTGTCGCGACTTGGCTCAATGACCAGATAGGGTCGAATGCCTACTATACGATTGATTCGTGCTTTAAGTCAAAAGTGTCAGGTCGCGTGTGGACCAATATAGTTAAAGTGTAGTAATTAGTAATCGCTCAATTTTTTAAGTAAATAAAAAATGACTGTTATGCTTGATCTATTTAAATGGGCTTGGAAACTATTTTGGCCGCTTATTGTTCTAATTATGCTTGTTGGCGTTCATGTAGGCGCCATTACATACATGAATTTTGACGCTGCATTTATCAACAAGAAAATTTCATTAGTTACTCAAGTTATTGGTGGCTTTTTAATTCTCTATTCAATAAACGCCAATTTAAAAATCGTCAGAAATAAGAATCTGTGGTCTTTGTTTGTCGACAGTCTTAGACAAGGTTCCGTCAGTAAGGACGAGCCAATAGTTATTAATGATAACCCAGCCTCGATAACGTTGACGGGTGTAAAGGGTAAGGCTTCTTTAGATAATGACCCACAAGATGTAGAAGAAAAAATTGAAGATATTGAGAAAATGATTGAAGAAATGCGCAATGAAATAGATGAGTGTCATCAACAAACAAACCATCATCTAAGCGAAGAAATAGCAAAAGTGACAAACGATAATAATGCTACAAACGATATTAAAGCTGTGAATTCAGATTTGGGTAAAGTAGAATCGGAAGTCATTAAAGCCTCGGCACCTGGAATCAGTCTGCAAATATTTGGTTTCATGTTGATGGTATATGGCGCTGTTGCAGGTCATATTGCATAGTCAGACTCTAAAAGTTTTTTACGTAAGCCTCATACTCATAAAAATACAATGTTTCTAAATTTACGATTGTGGCAGCTGACTCAAGGCGTTCGCTTGCGCATTTTCTTTGCGGTGTTGGTAGGTGTTATTTCGTCAACCGTAGGTGTCGTGCGGTTGGCGCTGTTGGGATGGTTACTGGCGCTGATTTTCCAGGGCGCTCGCTTTGACGATATCTTAATACCTGCAATCATCATTGCCGGTGTCATGGTGTTGCGCGGTGCGTTGGATCATCTGCGCATCATGGTGGCGCATGAGACAGCTTCTCGCGTACAGCTTTTATTAAGAAAACGCTTATTTGATCAAGTGGTCACACTCGGCCCCGCCTATTTTGGGTTGAATCGAACCGGTGATGTGTTGCTGACCATGGTCGAAGGTGTGGAGCAATTGGAAACTTATTTTGGCAAATACTTGCCACAGTTGTTCGTTGCGATGATCACGCCTTTTGTTATTTTTACCTTGCTCGCATTTTGGGATTTGGTGTTGGCAAGCATACTGCTGGGTTTTGCTTGGTTGACGTTGTTGGCGCCGGCTTTATTTCATACTTGGGACAGCAAAAACTCGCTGCGCCGCCAAAAAGCTTACGCAAAATACGCGGCTGATTTTCTCGATACCATTCAAGGGCTGGCGACACTTAAAGCGTTTGGTCAAGGCGCTGCGCGTGGTCGTTTGCTGGCTAAACGTGCGCACGAAGTCTATCGCAGCACCATGTGGGTACTTGCTACCAATTCTTTAACACGCGGTATTACGGACACCGGCATTGCCGTGGGTGCGGCGGTGTTGCTGGGTTATGGCGCTTATCGTGTACAAATGGGTGTGACCAGCTTAGAAACCTTGCTGATTATCTTGATGGCGGGTGTGGAAGTGTTCCGACCACAGCGAGATATGCGTGCGTTGTTGCATGAAGGCATGGTTGGGTTATCTGCGGCACATGGAGTGTTTGCATTGCTAGATGCGCGCTCATCGATAGATTGGTCATCTGAAAAGCCTGAGGCTGATGAGTCATCGACGAAAACGACTGCTGTCAGCGTCACATTTGATAACGTAACCTTTGCCTACCCAGGTGGTCGGCAACCAGCACATACCGGTCTCAGTTTTGATGTGGCAAAAGGTGAACGTATTGGTTTTGTCGGCCCAAGTGGGGCAGGCAAGTCGACCATTATGAAATTGCTGCTACGCTTTTATGATCCAGATCAGGGGAAAATAAGTGTCGGCGGTCAAGACCTGCGCACATTAACAACAGAAGCGCTTTATCGTCAATTGGCGGTTGTTTCTCAGGATACCTATTTATTTCATGGCACGGTTGCCGACAACCTGCGTTTTGGCAAAATGCAAGCAAGTCGTGAAGAACTGCAAGTTGCTGCGCAACAAGCGAATGCACATGAATTTATCGAGCAACTGCCAAATGGCTATGACACGGTGATTGGTGAGCGTGGTATTCGATTATCCGGTGGTCAGCGGCAGCGCATTGCTATTGCTCGCGCATTGTTGCGCGATGCGCCAATTCTCGTGTTGGATGAGGCATTATCGGCAGTAGATGCTGAAAATGAAGCGGTTATCCAGCAGGCGTTGGATCGTTTGATGCAAGGTCGTACCACGCTAATTTTTGCGCATCGATTATCCAGCGTTATTGGCTGCGATCGCATCATTGTGCTAGATAACGGCCAAGTAGTTGAGTCGGGTACGCACGGTGAGTTGATTGCACAACATAATCATTACTGGCGTTTAATGGCTTCACAAATAACACGTAATGATACGCAAGCAATTGGCCAAACACAGGTAACGCCCGATGTCGCAAATAAAGAACATGCGCCGGGTGCCAGAACCAACCAGACTAATGAAAATCCCGTCGATGACATTCTGCAATCCAGTGGATTGGGTTGGCGCGGCGTCATTCGTGAACTATCGGGCTATGTTAGTGCGTACAAAGGACGTTTGGCGATGACTTTCATTTTTGGCGTGTTACGTGTATTGGCTTTTATCGGCGTGGGTGTATTCAGCGCGTTGATTGTCGCTGCCGTTAAAACGGAGCAACCTTATGATGATTGGTTGATTTGGTTGGGTGTTTTAGCTTCATTGTCAGGTCTTTTACATTGGCTGGAGTCCTGGGTGGCGCATGATATGGCTTTCCGTATGTTGGCGGATTTACGTGCTAAATTGTATGCAAAACTCGAAGCATTAGCGCCCGCATTTTTAGTGCGCCGTCGCAGTGGTGACATGGTAGCAATGGCAACTCATGATGTAGAAATGGTCGAATATTTCTTTGCCCACACGGTAGCGCCAGCTTTCGTGGCAATTCTGGTGCCGGCATTGGTGTTCATCGTATTGGGATGGCACAGTTTATTACTCGCCTTGGTGCTCGTTCCATTTATATTGATTGTGGGGCTGAGTCCGTTCATGCTCCGGCGTCGTATTGACGACCTTGGTTCTCGGGCGCGTGAGTCCTTGGCAGAATTGAATGCTTATGTGGTTGATAGTGTTCAGGGCTTGCATGAAATCATTGCATTCAGGCAAGTTCCAAGCCGTCGTGATGAGTTCGTCTCACAAGTTAAAAGCCATTTATCGATTCGTCAACCATTCCTGCGTGACCTTAGTTGGCAAACAGCCGTGTTGGAGATTGTTACTGGCCTGGGTGGTTTAGCTATTGTTATGACGGGCGCCTACCTCGCTTCGAAAGGTGAAATATCTGACGCACTATTACCTATGCTGACCCTGTTAGCGATGTCAGTGTTCTTGCCCGTATCAGAAATAGCCCAAGTGGGTAGACAGCTTGCCAATACCCTGGGTGCGACACGACGCCTACATGCGGTGCAATCTGCGGCCGTTGCTGTAACCGATGGGCCGGGCGTTCATGTGCCATGTGGTGTCAATAAATCCGCTGTTGCGGCACTTGAGATGAATGACGTAAATTTCGCTTATGAAGCAGGTCATGTTGCCGCATTGAATGCAGTTAGTTTTAGTGTGCCATCTGGCGACACAGTGGCGCTGGTCGGACCATCCGGTTCAGGAAAGACCACCAT
>JAJFJH010000180.1 GCA_021774155.1 Nitrosomonas sp. | reverse complement strand
TCTAGTGAATCTCAAGAATCATGACCCCGGCAATTATTTTTTAAAGTGATTCACGATAAAAATTGCTAGTGCACCGATACTCACTAATGCCAGAACACCGGGTACCGGCACAGGATTGAATTCCCCAACTGCTAAGACAGGGGCACTAGTTAATGCTAAAGCTGAGAAGGCGATAATTTTTTTCATCTCTGTAATACTCCAAAGTTTTTTGTTTTTTAAGTAAAAAATCATTTTCATGAAAGCTATCCAGAGCAGGCCTTCAACATGATTGCAAGGAGTAAAGAAGCTGCTCTGCAATCAATTACCAGCAAATATAATGCCAATAATTTATACCTAATAGATTACTTAATATAGAAAATTGTTTTTTATAGATATTATTTGCGAAAAAATGATGGGGTAGTTGAATTGATAAGGCCAGTAGACTGAGGGCACGGCCTATGCAGATATACAGCGATCTCCCACAGAAAGTGTCAACTTTCTTTACAACTTTTTGACCCTTAGAACCGGTGTTTTTGTATTACAGGATGATAAAACGCAGATGACTGTGTGTGGCCCGCCTGATGACTAAATAACAATAACAACATTAATCATATAGTTATTATATTTGCAAGGATTGAGGCTTGCTAAATAAATACGAGATTTATAGTTATGTTAACAACCACCCCTAGTGTAAAAAATTCCGACACTTAATGTAAAATATCTTGACATGTGTGGCTGGGCCTTTATTGCTTTACTTAGATACGCCCAAACCTTTCTTCTTGACTTGTCTTCGGTTACTTAATTAAAGGCAGACTGCAGTTAATTATTGCATTCTTCAGCCATTTGACTACTAATGATTTTCAACAGTTTGCTGCAACATAGCCTTATTTATTCTATCCATTTTCCCGACTTTTGATTTTGGTCAAAACTGGAAAATAGCGAAAAAGTGTCGAAATATCTTACAACCACGATTAACATCAAACTTTTAACTCCAATAAGACATTGATATTAAATTAAACCAAGCAATTGGCACGGTTGTTGCTTTTTATTCATGATGACCAATACTGGGCCATCTCGTCAATGCAGGGTTACTCCAGCTTATTCGCAAACCGAGCGACCAAATAATTTAGGAACATCAAGCTATGTCAAATAAAACAAGAAACGGGGTGCGACAAACTTTAATGTCCGCAGGTTTCGCACTTGGAGTTCTTCTAGCGGGACCCATTACTTCCGCTAACGCTGTTACCATTGGAGCGGATGCAATAAACCGTGCGAATAACGATAACTTCAGCAACTTCGCCATCGGATTACAATCAGTCCCAATCCCCAGTGCTCACAAGATTGATAGCTGGAAGGTATTCACTGGCAGTACAGGCGAACTAGCGCTCTTGATCCTAAATGGCAACGCCGCCACACCAACGGTGAGAGGGGTTTTTCAAGAAACCATTTCCGTCGCAGGGTTTAATATGTTCAACCTAGCTACACCATTTAGCATTCAGTCCGGAGATTTTCTGGGGATCTGGATGGGAAACGCCAAGGTCGACTGGGATAGTAACGGAGGGAGTATCGGTTACTCGTCAGCTGGATTATTCGCTTCAGCGCCGACCGTTGGTGCGGCTTTCAATCTCAACACCAGCTTGAACAGAACGTATTCGATCAACGTAAATTACGTTCCCGAACCCGGAATCCTGGCAATTTTGGGTCTTGGTCTTATCGGTCTCGGTATGGTAGGGCGTAAGCGGGTGCTTGATCCTGCGTCAAGGCAAACCGTTTAACGGATAGGTCCTAGCGCGGTACTACCAACTTAACTGCCCCCCCCGCGCGACAAAAAAACTCAGCGACTCTATACAAATACCATCAATTTCCATCTGAGATTATTCAGTACATGGTGTGACTGCATTACCGATTTAACTTAAATCATCGTGATATCGAAGACTTGTTGACTGAAAAGAAGGTCGTTATAACTTATGATTCGGTTCGACTATGGCGCATCAAAATTTGGCCCTGAATCTGAGGCATCAACGTCAAGGATATGGAGACATACTTCCCCTTGATTTTAAAGTGATTCACGACAAAAATCGCTAATGCTAAGGCTAGCCCCAATATTGCGCCAATTTCTGGAATTTAAACGCCGAACTGTTTTGAATTGAACGCGTTCGCGACCGGAGCCGCAGTTATTCTGCGGCGTAGCAAGCATGTGCGCTCAATTCAGAACAGGGCAAGTTAAAAACCAGAAAATTAAGTGCTCGGTACAAACCGTATTTTTAAACAATCTTCCAAAGATCAGTAAATATAAGGGTTACAGGCCGAAATTGAATGTACTGGTGCAATATTGGGGCTAGGAATGCAATTATTGTTCTCATCTTTGTAATACTCCAAAGTGAGTATAAACTGTTCTTTACAACTTTTACTTTTTTGAGTCTTAGAAAAATTTTTTGTATTACAGAATGATAAAAACCAAATGGCTGTGTGTGACTTTACTCGTGATTAAATAGCAATATTTATATGAATCAAATGGTTATTATATTTACAAGGATTGGGTGTTGCTAAACAAACACGAGATTTATAGTAACTTCACTAACTACCCTTAGTGTAAAAAATTTCGACACTTAGTCGAAGTTTTTTTGACATACGTGACTGAAACTTTATTGCTTCTTAAATACGCCAAACCTTTCTTCTTGGCTTGCCTTCGACTGCTTATAAATTGCTAGTTTTCCGTGCGCGTAAAAACATAAATTCCGGCCAAACCGACACTTTTTCTATCAGGCACCAGATCGTAACAACCAAAGAAAAGATAAGAATTACGCAAAGCAACGCGAAACCCTTGGACTTTTAGAATCAAGCTCAAGCTCAAGCTAAACCAATATCAAGTCAGCATTAACTCTCAACTATGACAACCCGAGTCCCAGCCAATCTATCATGCAGAAACTGTCGATCACGATCAAAAATTGCCCATAGAAACC
>JAJFJH010000179.1 GCA_021774155.1 Nitrosomonas sp. | reverse complement strand
AGGCTGTTTTCGACCACAAAATATTCATCAACGATCGTATCGAGTATCACATATGCGAGATAATCACTGCCAAATTGTCTCAGACGACTTTTGTTTTTTTGCAGTCGGTTGTGGATAGAGTTAAATGTATCGCCAGTTTTTTCTTGAAAGGTAACCACAACATTTTCCAACAGCAGAATACTGATTTGTTCGTATTTCAGATTAAAATTATTTTCGTAATCGACACTGATACTTTTGACGACCATATAGAAATAGTCTTCGTATTCTTCCAGCTTGGGGCGTTGATGCGTACTCAGAATATCTTCCAGCACTAGAGAGTGGATGTTTAATTCCCGGCCAATACTTTCCACAATATTGATATCGTTTAATCCATCGATATTGACCCAGGTGGTGAGTGCGCTATCTTGCAGCTGTTTTAATTCAGCAATTGATGCAATGTCATGTTGTAGTAGTTTATCGACGTTGTACTGTGTAACAGAAATTTTGCATTCAGTTTCATGTTTCTCACCGATATGTACGAGTGAGCCCGGCGGTAATCCAGATTTATCGGCAGAACTGGTCAGTGCTGTTTTATCTGTCTTCTTGTGCAAGCGATGCCATGTTGGAACCTTAAAATTCATAACAAACTGCCTATAATTCTCTGATAAAACATATTTTAAAGCTTTTGCATGCCAACAATAACACTAATTAAATAATATCAGTTATTCTGCTAGCTTCTCGTCCGCATGAATGATTAATTAATATGAACACGGTAACTCGCTGGACTGTATTTTTCCTGTTATTTTTTTTCCTGCCAATCTGTGTGTCGCTTGCCCAGGTCATGCCTGCTGCAAAACCTGTCGTCAACGCTGCTAATCAATCAGAATTAACATTGGCGGAAATCCAGAAAAGAATTGATGCAATAACAAATAAAACGAATCTTGAAGAAGCACTTAAACAAAGAATTTTAGCCGCTTATTATGCCGCTGAAGCTAATCTCGAAGAATTGCTGATTCTGCAGCAAGAAAGTCAGCTGGCTCAGAATCAACTAAAAAATCTGCCTGCTGAAATCAAGCAACTAGAGAAGCGTATCAACGAAACAGAAAGCCAATTAAAAAATCGGCAAGAGGAGAAGTTTCTGCATGATGACATTGACGATCTGGAGCAACGTCAGATTCTTGAGAAATCCAATCTGAATGAATTGAAATCTTCTATTAGTCGGTTAGAAACTCAGATTGCTGAACAGCTTAAAGCGCAGCAACAAATTAGGGAAAAAATCGCCGAAGCTAATAATAGCTTGGCCAATACCCAGCAAGAGCAAGCGGCTCTAAGTATGCAAAAGCTGGATAAACTGGAAATCAAGGCACGCCAAGCTCAGCTGGGTAGCCGTTTCAGTCAGCTGAATGCGATATTGAATAAGCTAAGTCTTGAAAATATCGTCTATCCGTTAAGATTAGAGGCACAGAGGTTCGAATTGCAGTTGCTAAATTTGCAACGTAAGCAGTTGTCAGAGTTGGTTACACAGCTGGATGATTTCCTGATTGAGAAGAGGCAGCAGGATATCGAGCAAGAGCGGGCGGCGTTAATTCAGGCACAGAAGGAAGCGTCCGGCAAACACCCAGTCATACAAGAAGCCACGCGGGAAAGTATTCGTTATAACCGGCTGTTAAAGGAAGTCACCCAGAAGTTGGAACAGTATCAGCACCAGAGACAGGAATTAGAAGCTCGCTACAAGCAGTTAGAGCATGATTTCCAGAATGCTGAGCAGAAAATTGATTTGGCTGGACTCAGTCCATCGCTGGGTAATCTATTGCGTGAGCAACGCCGCAACTTGCCTTTGACTAAAGGTAACCAGAAGCTGATTGACAGTGTTCAGGAGGAGGTTGCGTTAGCCAATCTGGAACAGTTTCAGTTGGATGAGGTGAAGATGTCTCTAGCTGATATAGATAAAGCCCTTCAATCCAGGATGTCGCTCCATGTATCCAGAGATATTGACGAGGCTGAACAGTTAAAGATCAGTTTTGAGTTGCGTGATTTGTTAACCAATCAAAAAGAATTAATTCAGAAGCTTACTTCGGTTTACGCAGAGTACTCAATAGCGGTAATTGATGTTAACTATTCTCTACAACAGCTGGTTACATTGGGGGAGAAGTTTGATCTTTATCTGAATGAACGTTTGTTATGGGTGCCCAGTGCACCGGTAATCAATAAGCATTACGCGCATGAAATTTTAAAATCGATTCTTTGGTTTAGCAAACTATCGCATTGGCAGCAACTGGCGGTGGATATCAAACACAGTGTGCAAGCCAAGCAATTACTGGCGGCATTAGGTTTTTTTGTAATTTCTTTGCTGCTCTGGTTTAGACGAGACATCAAAATGCGTTTGCAGGGTCTGCTAAAAAAAGCCAGTAAACCGTATTCTGATCGTTTTGTATTTACCTTTTATGGACTGGGATATGTTTTCTTGCTAGCCCTGCCAATACCCTTATTGCTGGCCTGGCCGGGGTGGTTGTTGCTTATCAATAACCAGGTGACAGCTTTTAGCCATTTGGTGGCCTATGGTTTGTTGAATGCAACGATTCCTTTGCTGCTTATTGGGTTCTTTTATCAATTGTTTAAACCCGCAGGATTTGTACAAACGCTATTTGGTTGGCAAAAACACAGCATTCATTTGTTGCACGGGCAATTAAAATGGGTTCTTGTTGTTGTGGCTCCTGCAATGTTTCTAATTGGTATGTTTGTCGATGGAATATACGCTGAACACAGCTATACATTGGGCAGAATGGCGTTGATTATTATCTTGTTGGTTTTAGCTTATGTTCTCCACCGTTTTGCTCATCCTGTTTCTGGATTGGGAAAAGACTATTATCGAGAAAATCCAACCCGCTGGGTGTGTCGTTTACGTTATATTTTGTATTTCGTTTTTGTGCTTTCTCCATTGATAATTATCGGTTTTTCCATTGCCGGAGATTATCAAAGTGCATTGGAATTGCAGAATAAATTAGCATTATTACTGCGCTTAGTATTTTTTTCCGTGTTATTGCACGAAGTTGTTATGCGTTGGCTGGTGCTGGCAAATCGGCAATTAGCACTACAAAATGCTAGGCAAAGACGTAAATTACAGGGGCAGGCAGATGATAAGGTTGTCGCGGCGGCAATTAATCCAGAAGAAGAGCTTTTGCTGGATATACCCAAAATCAATCAACAAAGCGAGAAATTGCTCGACGTCTTAATTATTGTCATTTTAGCTGTGGGCTGCTGGTTGATTGGGCGTGATATGCTGCCAGCTTTTTCAATTTTTGAGCAGGTGGTTTTGTGGCAGCATATGGTTACAACAGATGGGCAGGAGTCGCTGCAGTCCATCACGCTCGTCAACGTGTTTTTTAGCCTATTATATTTGGCATTGACGTTCATTTTTATTAAAAACTTTTCCAGTCTGATTGATTTGTTTCTTGTCGGCAGGTTTCGCATGACTTCTGGCAGCCGTTATGCACTGATTCATCTGACTCGCTATGCAGTAATTACAATTACCTTTATTACAGTGGCTAGTGAGCTGGGAGGAAAGTGGTCGGAAGTACAGTGGTTGGTGGCAGCAATTAGTGTCGGCCTGGGTTTCGGTTTGCAAGAGATTTTTGCCAACATGGTGTCTGGGATTATTTTGTTATTTGAGCGCCCCATCCGAGTAGGCGATACGGTGACGGTCGGCGAAGTTACCGGCAAAGTGAGTCGTATTCAGATTCGCGCAACAACACTGGTCGACTGGGATCAGAAAGAACTGATCGTGCCAAATAAGATTTTTATTACCGAAAAACTCATTAACTGGACTTTGAGTGATAACATGACTCGTGTGGTAATACCCGTCGGCATCGCTTACGGTTCAGACGAAGAACAGGCGTTGCGCATATTAAAACAGGTCATTGAGGAGTCGCCACTGATACTGAAAGACCCTGAGCCAACAGTATTTTTTGTCGGCTTTGGTGAGAGTTCTCTGGATTTTTCATTGCGTGTGTTTGTTCGTGGCATGGATGACCGGCTCCCGGTAACTGATGAGTTGCATCGAAGAATTTTGCATGAATTCAGAGCGCACAATATTGAAATTCCGTTCCCACAACGCGATTTACACATTCGTTCGTCTGTGCTTTCCAGTGGAAATATTTGATGAGATTTTTGCAAAACCTGGTTTCTGGATATTTAGAAACATGTCCTAGTATTCGGGAACTTGCTTGGATGCAAGCATAATTACAACATTACTTTTTCATTCTTATTAACTATATGAACTTTTTAACAGTTGACACTCTGATCTGGGCTGGCATCGTATTTTGTATCAGTCAATCCGCTATGTTTTCAGGCCTAAACTTGGCTTTGTTGGGTATTAGTCGTTTGCACCTGGAAGTAGATGTTTCAGCCGGAAATACTGATGCAGTAAAGATATTAGCGTTACGTAAGGACTTCAATTTCCTGCTTGCTACCATTTTATGGGGTAACGTTGGCATTAATGTTCTTTTGACCCTGTTATCAAATTCTGTAATGGCTGGGGTAGCTGCTTTTTTCTTTTCAACAATTCTCATCACATTCGCTGGCGAATTAATTCCGCAGGCTTACTTCTCCCGTCATGCTATGCGCATGGGGGCACTGTTGGCGCCTCTAATACGTTTTTATCAGATCATTCTTTTTCCGGTAGCTAAACCTTCGGCGATGATGCTGGATTGGTGGCTAGGCAATGAGAGTATTCCCTATTTTAGGGAACGTGATTTGCGATCATTAATTCGCAAACATATTGAAGCAGAAGAATCGGATGTAGATCGTCTGGAGGGTATCGGTGCCATGAATTTTCTGGCACTGGATGACATTCCCGTCACCCAGAAAGGCGAGTATATAGATCCTAATAGCATAATCTGCTTGCCTTTGAAGGATGGTATGCCAATATTTCCAGAATTTGAACGTCACAATTTAGATCCGTTCTTACTCGAAGTTAATAGTTCTGGAAAAAAATGGATAATCATTGTTGATGAATTCGATCAACCCTGCATGGCATTAAACGCCAATGCTTTTCTGCGTGAATCTCTATTTGGTTCAGGACCAATCAACCCTTACATTTATTGTCATCGCCCCATTATCATTAAGGATTCAAGCACTTTGCTCGGAAAGGTGCTGCCTCGTTTGCAGGTGATCCCGGAATCCGAAGTGGACGATGTCGTCGATGATGATCTTATTCTCATTTGGTCTAATGAAAAAAGGATAATTACGGGTGCCGATATTCTTGGCAGATTATTGCGAGGTATTGCAGTGCGCGATATCAAACATTCGCAAAGGCGTTAACATTGTGATGGCGAGCACGTCGATTGGCGAAATTCAATTGGGCCGCGGTTATTGACATCTTTTAAAAACACTTAGATTAGATGGCGGAAAATTGGAACGTGAAGTCTACCATTGGACTCTTTTAATCTTGGCCGTCCCATATGAGTTAGCTTGGCAATACCTTAAGTACTGCTTACCCGGCGTTAATTATTTTGCGATGGTGATAGCCGGAGGTGGTGTGGCGAATTTCGACGGGTGCACGGACAACTCGTATAGTTGGCCGAGTAGACGAAATGCTTCGAGATTCCAAATGGCTTCAGGGCTGTCGCCATCTAGAATGGAATAGACCCGGTCTTCATAGGATATTGAAAAAGTGCCTTTGCTCAAATCACTCGATCCATCATTCACCTCCATGGTCTTAACTGGATTGAGCCGGGTTTTACCAGTTCGAAAGTCCCTTTCAACTGGAAACTCTACTTCCTCTGATATCCCTCGCCCTAAGAATTCTAAAATAGCCATGAATGCACGCAATCTGATGACGCCTCGGAACGGGTAGTCTCCCCCAGGCGATCCGAGTCGAATGTCAACGAAAATTTCGTTGTCTGGTAGTGTATTGGTATACAAAAAAAGTTTATTTCTTTCTTCAATAGAGAGATCCAAAATATCATAGTTGCTGACTATAACTCGCCCGGCGATATTTCGACTCAAAGTGCCCATGTCACCATCTTCCATCCAGCGATAGCCTATTTCCAAAGCATTCACCACGGTTTCCGAATGCTCTTTGTTCTTAGTAGGTAATGTGATGCTTTGTTGCACCACGATTGGTGCTACAAATAGGTGGTTAGCTTGACTCAAAGCGGATAGATGTAATACCCGTCGACGGAATTCTTCATAGCCTTTGCCACGTCCAGGAAGGTTGCGTAAAATCCGATCACTTCCTTTTTGATCGGCGCGTAATTCGCTGGCCATCATTCTGATAAGGAGTCCAATATCCGTACCCTGTTGATACAATCTGAAAAATTTGCTTTCTGAGAACGGATTAAGTACTCGCTGATTAAATTCTTCTCCACCAACCGGAATGATGGTGATGGTCGGGTTCTCGGATATACCGGTCCCAATGATTGGCGAAAGCAAGTGTCCACCCGTCATTGCACCTAATGGCGGCACGGCTCCAACGTTCATTTGAAAATTGAACGTTGCGGCTACGCTCGATATAGCAGTGAACTGTATAGGGTGATGATGCCGCACTCGCGCGATATTCAACAGTAATTCGTTTGCCCTGATTTTATTTATTGACTGATTATAGGAAAAAACCGCTTTGTCAAGTGCCATGGGCGACAAACACCCGTTAAGCGTTAGTAACCCGACTAGACAGAACATGGCGCAGGCATAACGAAAACGCGCTGGACTAAGCTTTTTAGAATTGAGCTGCGATGTCATGAGTTGGATATAAGGAACAAAATGTTCTCTTCTTTACGTTGCGGAAATAAAGCTGACAGAATAAACGAATTTGCGCAATAAATCTTGCTGTGAGAGGATCAGGGGAATTCTGTATTAGTAGTTAAGAGGTGTACTTCCGGAATTCCATACGCAGTTTTTTGGGGATACTGCTATATCCGCTTGCATTCATCGCGGTAGCGATTTTTAAACTGTAATATCAAACATTTTTTGTGTTAATTTGATTCTTTTTTGTGTTAGTTTCCTTCTTTATGGAACCCTGAAACTCTAAACTCTGGTATTCACTGATAATGAGTAATTACTTTTCTTTAATTGCCTGTCATGAGTGTGATTTGCTTTATAAAATCGATCGCAGTCCAAGACAGGGTGTCGCCAAATGCCGAAGATGCGGCGCGGTCTTGGTGAAACACGAACGACATAAATTAGAGCATACCATTGCGCTGACCACCACCGGATTGGTGCTTTTTGTCGTCGCTAATGCCTTTCCGATACTAAGTTTGAGATTTGAGGGACAGATCACTGAAGCGATACTCTTTACCAGCGTCAAGAGTTTGTATGATCAAGGAATGTGGTCTCTGGCAATATTGGTATTTCTGACTAGCATTGCGTTACCATTTTCTCGGTTAGTGGCCATTTTGTATGTGTTTTTGCCGATTAAGTTTAATCGGACCCCGTTGAAGATGGCGGCAGTTTTTAGACTTATTAATTCGCTCCGTCCTTGGAGTATGATGGAGGTTTTTATGTTGGGCATTCTGGTGTCAGTGGTAAAATTGACCGCATTGGCCACCATCATACCTGGGGTCGCCTTATGGTCTTTAGCGGCGTTAATCTTTGTTCTTGCCGCTACAGCTACTAACTTGGATCCCGATCTGGTTTGGGAACGACTGGATACCGAAAGATGAACGAAATTACCGTTACCGCAACTCAACTGGGTTTGCTGAATTGTCATAGTTGCGGGCTGCTTTCGAGAACAATAGAACGGGTTCATATCCCTTTGAGGTGTCCACGTTGCGATACGACACTTCATCAGCGCAAGCCGCGAAGCATTTCTTACACCTGGGCGTTATTGATTGCTGCCTACATTATGTATATTCCCGCAAATCTTCTGCCAATCATGACAACCACCAGTTTAGGACATGTCCAGTCGGATACGATCATAAGTGGGGTCACTT
Organism: Nitrosomonas sp.; assembly: GCA_021774155.1. Lineage (GTDB taxonomy): Bacteria > Pseudomonadota > Gammaproteobacteria > Burkholderiales > Nitrosomonadaceae > Nitrosomonas. The sequence goes on along the minus strand of JAJFJH010000179.1, from coordinate 34,986 downwards.
ATCTTCTGGTGTCAGGCTCATGGCCACTGGCGCTAATAATTTTCATTGCCAGCGTTTTCGTGCCGGTGTTAAAACTCATTATCCTGACGTATTTGGTTCTATCGGTGCAGTTTAAATCACAATGGCGTCCTGGCGACCGAACGCAGCTCTACCGCATCACCGAAACGGTAGGACGATGGTCGATGGTTGATATTTATGTGGTGACGTTGATGGTGGCGCTTGTGAATATTCAGGGATTAGCAGATGTCGATGCCGGGCCAGGGGCAATTGCTTTTGGTGCTGTGGTGGTATTGACAATGATTGCCGCGAAGGTGTTCGATCCACGGTTAATATGGGACAACATAGGGCGAACTTATGAGTGAGAAGCGTTTAGAGGGCATTGAACTGGATAATTTGCCGGAGGCGACGCCCGAAGAAAAACCAGGACGGATTTCGATCGTCTGGTTAATCCCTCTGATTGCTTTATTAATTGGGGCCTGGTTGGGCTATAAAGCATGGTCTGAGATGGGGTCGACAATCAAAATTACGTTCAAATCGGCGGAAGGCCTCGTAGCCGGTAAAACCAAGATCAAATATAAAAATGTCGAAATTGGAACCGTGCATGAAATCGAGTTGAGTGCCGATATGTCACACGTTATTCTGACAGCCAGTATGGTCAAAAGCGCTGACGCTTATCTGACGGAAACGACTCGGTTTTGGATTGTCCGAGCTCGCGTTGCCGCTGGTGAGGTGTCCGGGCTGGAAACGGTATTGTCGGGTGCGTATATTGGTATTGATCCGAGCGCAGGTGGTGCCACGGCAAAGCATTTTACCGGACTGGAAACCCCACCTGTGGTTACGAAAAATTTATCCGGCAAGCATTTTTATTTGCGTTCCGACGATCTCGGCTCGTTGGATCTGGGATCGCCCGTTTATTACCAAAAAATAAAGGCCGGAAGTGTTATCAGTCAAAAACTGGCTGACGACGGTCAATCGGTGATGCTAGGCGTATTCATTAATGCACCTTACGATAAATTCGTCAATCAGGACACCCGATTTTGGAATGCTAGTGGACTCGATTTTACCCTGGATGCTAATGGCATCAAGATGTACACCGAATCTTTCGTAACCATGATAGTCGGTGGAATCGCGTTTGAGAATCCCAGCGGTTCGATGCAAGCACCGGCCATCGACGAGTGGCAGGAATTTATTCTGTATGAAAATTATGACGCAATCGCGGAGGGCTCGCATCTCCAGTCGGCTAGCTATCTATTATATTTCACCGGATCTGTCCGCGGTCTTAGTATAGGAGCGCCCGTTGAGCTTAAGGGAATTAAGCTGGGACAGGTGACTGGGATCAAGATGGAATACAATCCGGATACAAAGAATATCAAAATTCCGGTAACCATCGAAATGCAAATGGATCGCATTACTGTAAACGGGGTTCCCGATACAAGCACTTTCATTCGTAATCACCACGGAGAATTGCTTGATGAGCTCGTGCGGCAGGGTCTTCGCGCTCAACTCGAGACCGGAAATTACCTTACAGGACAATTGCTTGTAGATATGGATTTTTATCAGGACGCATCGCCGACGGATATTGACTGGGAAACCAATCCACCGGTCTTTCCAACCATTCCAACACCGTTAGAGAAAATATCCAATACAATTTTCAGTATCGTTAAAAGATTGGAAAAATTGCCGCTAGAAAAAATGAGTAAACAACTTTATCAAGTCATTGATTCAATGACAGAGATTATGAAGCAGACGGAGCTGCTGACAAAAAACTTAAATGTGACGGTAACGCCTGCGGTAATCGCAACTTTGGAACAAACAGAAAAAACGCTGGCTACGGTCGAAAATGTGCTTGAAGACGAATCACCCGTTAAGCAGGATCTAGGTCGCGTGATGGATGAGTTATCCAAGGCGCTCCGATCAATCCGATTACTGGCAGATTATCTGGAACAAAATCCCGATGCTTTAATTTATGGTAAGGAGAATAATTGAAGAAATTAACGCTAAGGTGTCTTGGTGTGGGTATTTTAGTCCTGGTCGGCGGTTGCGCAGGGACACCGTCCCCGAAATTTTATACCTTGAGTCCAATGTCGGGTCAGGTTAAACGACTGGAAATCTTAACCGAAACCCGCCCACTCAGCATTGCAATTGCGCCGATCAAGTTTCCCGATTTTTTGGACCGCCCTCAAATTGTGACCCGGCCAAGTCCTAATACGCTCAAAATGTCTGAATTTCACCGGTGGGGTGGCTCCTTATCCAGCAATTTTTCGCAAGTACTTGGAGAAAACTTGTCGATATTGTTGGGTACCGACCGAATTTTTTATCCACGGCAGGCGAAAGCCTTTCCCATTGATTATCATCTGACTCTCAATGTTAAAGCATTTGAAGGCGAAATCGGAAAAGAAGTGGTTCTAGATGTGGATTGGGTGGTCGTCGATCGGCGGCACAAAGAAGCTAGCATGATGCAAAATACCGTCATTCGTGAACCGGTGCAACGGTTGGATTATGAATCATTCGTCGCCGCCCAAAGTCGTGCATTGGCAGTTCTCAGCCATCGAATTGCCAGCGCCATGGAACAATTTTCTATCCGCCAGAATGAAATAAGGTAAATACTGGAATGCTCATAATTTGGATAAGCCTACTCAGCGGCCTTCTTCTGCTCTGGCTCGGTGGTGAAGGGTTCGTGCGTGGCAGCGTCGCGGTAGCCATGCGGCTCAATGTCTCGCAGCTGATGATCGGCTTAACTCTCGTCGGGTTTGGTACGTCGTTACCGGAACTTATGACGAGTGTAACCGCTGCATTAGCCGGCACTCCCGGCCTAGCGGTCGGTAATATCGTAGGGAGCAACATAGCGAATGTCCTCCTAATCTTGGCGGTGGCCGCACTCATCAAACCTGTGCACTCCCGGCCGGAGGCTTTTTTTCGTGACGCCACCGCCCTGGCTGTTGCTACAGTCATCGGCGCCGTGTTCATCTTCTTTGGAGACCTTGGGCGTATCCATGGCTTGATTCTATTGATCGGACTTTCAACGTACCTCGTGAAAGTCTACTTGGCGGAACAAAAAAATAGCCCTGCAGATAAGGTGCTCACGGGTGAAGCGCAAGTCGTCGAGTCTAAACCGGAGACTTGGTTGATGGCAATAATCCTGGTAATCGGTGGATTGGCTGCTGTTATTGGGGGTGCCTGGTTGTTCGTTTCCGGAGCAACCAAGCTTGCGCTGATATGGGGTGTTTCAAAGACCTTTATTGGCCTCACCGTCGTCGCGATTGGCACGTCATTGCCCGAGCTCGTCATCACTGGTGTTGCCTCACTTCGCGGCAGATCCGACGTGGCGCTTGGTAACATCATAGGAAGCAATATGTTCAATATTCTTGGTGTTTTGGGGGTCACCGCACTTATCGCTCCATTTGAAGTGCCGTCAGAATTAAGAGTCTCTGATTTGCTTGTCATGCTCGCGGCAACGGCCTTACTCATTGTCAGCGCTGCTACAGGTAAACGTGTAACGCGATGGGAGGGAGGTGGGTTGCTCGTTTGCTACGTAGTATTCATCGTTGTTCGAGCTGGTATTGCGTAGTAAATGCCAAATCATAATTTCACTGTAATGTATGAAGTGGATTCCAGGTAATTCGATGAAAGTATTCATGGAATGGCGTTTTCACCCCCTCTGGAAGCAAAGAAATATACACTTCATGTTCAAAAACACCTTAATTAGAGTGTTTTATTCATGGTTGAAAAATTTGTTTGTGATATGCCGATATCAGTCAATACGATATTTATTGGCTGTTCTCTTCTTGCTGCCGGTTCCATTTGCTGAAGCTAAAGAAGTCAATATTCCTGTGCAAATCGATTATCACTATCTGCAACAAGCCTTAATTAAACAACTTTATACAGACCCAGTTCGGAGTAAGGAAATTTGGAACGACGGTAGTGGCTGCAGTAGGATTGTATTGTCAGATCCGCGCATAGATAGCATGAATGGTTTACTGCGTATTACCAATCAAACTTTTATCAACATCAGTTTGCCAGTGGGTGCGAAGTGTACTCCGGTCTACAAGCGGGCAGGTATTGTTGAAACCTATCACCAGCCACTGATTGAGGAAGATCGTTTTGCTCTGCGATTTGATGTCGTTGATATGAAAGTGTACAACCTGGACACGACCCCATTGGCTCAGGGCCGCGCCCTTGAATTACTCAATCAGTTTGTTAATCCTCAGCTTTCAGCCATGCGTATTGACTTAGAACCTATGATTGCTGATATTAAACAATTTCTGCCGGAGATTCTGCCCACAGAAAATACGGAAGCGCTACAAAAAATACTGGACTCACTGTCATTCAGAACGATTGCAGCAGAGCAGGTTTATCTAGATGTGGTGCTGGGATTTACAGTAGACGATATTCCCCATGTGGAACGCTTTGAGCCACCTCTGACACAATTGGAATTGGATCGTTGGGAGCAAGCCTCGCAACAGTGGGATGCTTTTCTTACCTACACGATAAAACAGATTACTGCTCATAGTAAATCCACTGCGGTTAGAGAAACGCTATTGGATTTGTTGATTGAAACGCGCTACGATATATTGACATTATTATCAGGCACTGTCGATCATGCTTCCGATCCGGTGAAGGCCTTGGTTATCAGCGTTTGGGAACGCCTTGTACCCGTGTTACGTATGGTGTCTCATGAACTTGAAGGTGACCTGCCGCTACATTATCTTACATTTATAGTTGCAGGCGATATTCTAAAAGTCCTGGATAATCTGAGTTCTGGTGTTGGCCTGGAAATTTCACTGGATGGCCTGCGCCGTATGGCGCGAATGCTTGCGCCTGAGGATAAATATGATTCCCTGGAATATAACCAAGATATCGACCCCTTGTTACGTAAGTTGCTAGGCGCGTCTCTTTCACAACAATCTGGAAATGTTGTGTCTCCGACTAAGGTGTCTTGGTTCATAAAATCGGCACATGCGTCAACCAATAATGCCGCATTACGTCGCAAGTTGAATAACTGGGCACCTTCACGCAACGATATCAATGAATATCTCCCACTGGCTCATCAGTTATTGATTCAAACAGCGGTTGATACACAAAAATCAAGAAAACTGAAGCCTTCTTATCAAAAACTTTTTCACGATATGTTGCTGGCGACTGCTTGGCAGGAGAGTTGCTGGCGTCAGTTTATTAAAACAGGTAATGGTATTAAAACGATCATGTCTGCTTCAGGGGGTGTCGGGATCATGCAGGTTAACCGGAAAGTCTGGCGTGGGTTTTATGACGCCAAGCAACTGGAAAAGGATATTGCTTATAATGCGACTGCGGGCAGTGAAATTCTGCTGCATTATTTCAAAGATCATGCGATAAAAAAGGAACTTGGCAAGAGTAGTGGCGGTGATAATCTTGTCCGTGCATCATACGGCGCATACAATGGTGGCCCGCGCCATCTGACACGTTACCGTAAATCCGATATCTCTGTGGAATTGCGTAAAATTGATGAGTCATTCTTGAGTAAGTACCAGAAGATAAAAGATGGTGACATTATGTCTGTTGCAAGTTGTTATGGAGAAACTTCAGATACTGTAAAGTTCAACAACCAGCTTAAAGAAAAACATGGGGCCACCAACATACCTACCCCGGCATCAAAGCCTTCTGGTCGGCCCACCAATTTGTTGCAGTCAAGCCCGTAGAATACAATGCGGCTGAAGATGAAGCGCTATCGTTGATAAAACGTTTGAATCTCTCTAACCTATGGGTACGTCAAGTATCAAGTATAAGATAATGTGGCAATCCCGAGAGAGTCGTCCGAAATGAAACAGGTAACGATAGGTATCGATTTGGCAAAAGAACTATTTCAGATTTCCAACATAGAAAACAGCTTCTAAGATAGAAAGTGATCGATTTCTTTTAGTTTAAAATGCTTTCACTGTCTTGATCGGATGGTGGTTTATCTTTTGTTTGATCTTTGACGTCCTCTTTAAAAGCCCCAAGATGTGGTGTTGTAATCAGATCGGTTTTCTTAAATGAGAATAAGAATAAGAAAGTGAAATCGTTATAATGCGTTTCGGAAAAAAATGGTGAGGTCGAGCTAATAAATCGGTTTGATGGCAACTCAAACATGTCGAAGTACAATTTTACAAACCCTGTTTGATATTGCGCTTTGTAAAAAGCTAACTCGGGAGTAGCAAAAGGAATAATGACACTCTGGATTGGCGGTAACCCAATAAAAGTTTCCCCAGACTCTGTCCCCAAAGATTCCAAAACAATATTAACACGATGTGTCGCTTGATCAAAGTCACCTTGAACGTGATAACCTTCTCCTCCAAACCATCCAGCCATGACATGATAACCCTGTTTTCCCAGCCATCCGGCCATGACTTGACGCACAATATCCTTGTCTTCACTAACGCCTGAAATTTCGAGCACTATATTCGCGCCTTGAGGAATTGGCAATGCACTTTCAAGCTGCTCAGGAAGGCTTTTTGTTACTGCTTCACTAAGCAACAATTGTTCAATAGCTGATCTAGTAGAATGAGTTGGCTTATGTACTGTTGCACAAGCTGACAATGTACCAAGAACCGCTAATATTAATATTGTATTTTTCATTGACTTAATTGTTATCATCACTGTTCCTTAGTTTTATTATGGCTTGTGTTGCATTCTATCACTCAGGCTCCAAGGCGCGATCATGTGTTGCTTCCTAGGCAACAATAGTGGAATGAATGGTTTTGGTACTTTAGCAGCTTGGAAAAGGTTACGCTAACATAATGAAGGAAAACCAGCGTTAAAAACTGAATGAGACCTACTTGATTGCACGTAATTTACCTTCAGTCTTGATTGGTATGAACGGTGAGTTGGCCGAAAGGAATTTCCCAACCCTGTTGATTACAGACTTCAACCGCGTAACGTTGCAAGGCACGGGTAATGGAGAAATAGTCGCCCCCAGCTTTGCCGTCAAATAATGCGATTATTTTATAGTCCAGTGATGAAGCATTGGCTTGTGCGAAAGAAACTTGTATTTCCACCAAAGATTCACCATATTTTTCTTTTTGAAGGCCTTGCCGAATGCCCGCACACAACAATTCAGGAATTTCGATTGTGCACTGTTGTTGATACCTATAGTCAAGACCAAATTCACTAGTGGCAATAAATCCTTGCGAGAGGTTTCGCGGGTTGGTAGCTAAAAAATCAATGGCGCTATAAGTTTTTGGGCTCATGCCGTTGTATAAAGATATCAGCACACTCTCAAACGTGATGCATTTTACTTTGCCATAAGTGCCATCAGAAAGCAGGACATAATCACCTTGCTGACAAGGAAACCAAGGTGCATCTGGAGTGTATTGCCGAGAGACATAATTGGAAAGCTCAGATAGTGGCAATCTTAATGACAAACTTGGTATTTTTGGATTCGTCAGCTTTGAAAAGAAATTGAGACTTTCCACTTTCATTGGAATCCCGTTGTAAATAATGTGCTCCCCTTCTCTTACTGAGCCCGCATTAAGAAGGACTTTCAATTCACCGATATAGCTTGGGATGGAATTTCTTAGCGCCAACACTGTGACAATAAGTATTAAAAATGCCACTCCAATTAATACTTGGTCATTACGTATATTTAGCACATAGAAAACAGCTGCCAGGGAAAATAACACCATTAAGGTATAGTAGACGAGCGTGGTGATACGTTGAAAATACGACTGCTTATTTTCTTGTTTTCGTGTACTAACCCATATGATTCCTTTCCACAGCGCTAGTAAGGAAAAATAAACGATGATAAAAGCCATTACTGACATTAAAAGGGTAGTGCCGCGCCCAGTAGCAAATTGTTTGATTTGGCCACTGATCGAAACCGCTTCTTCAGTTTGCGCCTTAACCATTCCTTCGAGTTGCAATTCAGCAATCCTCAGTAGTTTCTCATTTTCTGCTAGAAGATTTTGCCATTTCTGCTTTATTTGCTCAAAATTTTCTAACGCATCTTTTTCTAGTCCATTTTTATTAATCCGCACCATCTGATTTAGTGCTTTATTGACGTCATGAATCTGGGATTGATAATAAGAAATTTTGTTTTGAATATTAACTAACTTACGTTTGTCTTCTGTAAGTTGACGTAGCTCATTCATGATAGGTTGCAGGATTTCAAGCAAATCTTTTTGCCAGTCAAAGGGTTTTTTTTGTGATGCTTCGATTTTGGCTAATTCCAGTCCTCCGGTTTGAATCATCTCAAAGGATTTTTCTTGTTCAGCAATTGATTGGCTAAGCTCATCAATTCTAAGTTGAATACGGTTTTTCTCCTGTTCTATTTTTGTTTTTGATAGCAAATCAGACTTTTTTTCTATCTCTTTTTTTTGCAGCTTAATACTGTTAACGATACCGTTTAATATTTGAGAAAATGTCTTTTCTTTAGGAGATCGCTTGTTATTGGAAAGTATTGGCTTTTTTTTAGGCAATGGAAGTGAAGAAGTTTCTTTCTGAATAGTAGGTTCACTATTAGAAAGTGATTTTTCTTCATTCGTGGCATGGCTTTTGGTAATGCATAACAGTAGAAGAATGGTTAATAGAATGATGTTTAATTTGTTTTTTAAATGACACTTCATTGTTAAGTCGCTTCTTATTTTAGGGTCGCTGGTAATATTAGAATTTACTCAGTTCTCAGATTTGCTTAATATCGTTGCATAAATGCGCTACGAGTGATAAGTACAGTCTTGCCTGACGTATTTTTGATATATTTTGGTAGTGCAAGCGTATCAATACCTTTGCCACAATTAGTTTGGATTTCAGTAGGAAACTTATCAAGAGCACCCTTAACTTAGTTGGGCTTTTCCTTGATGCAAGGTAATTTGCTGAAACGGGATCTCCCAGCCATTTTCGTTGCAGGTATTGGCAAAGGAATAGATGATAGTTCGTTCTACTTCTTCATATAAATTTGCAGCTGAACCTTTCAAAAAGACTTCATATTCAAAATCTAGTGACGAATTGTTGGGTAAAAAGAAATCCACTATGACACGAACCAAATTGTCCTCTCCAACTGCTTCAATGAGATCTTCGCGAAAGTTTTCGGTCATTATTCTCGGAACAGTCGTAGTGCATTCAGCCTGATATTTATAATCTATCCCGAATACCATTTGAATTCGATATCCGTGTGATAAATTCATCGGACTAAGTGCCATATAATTTTCAGTGGTATAGGTGATCAGATTGCCGCCGAACAAGCGTACTTGAACCATCTCAGGACTCTGGTATACCACCTCTCCTATTGTGCCTTCATCCATTTTCACCCAATCGCCTTCGTTAGAAGGAAACCACTCTTCATTACCTGCAGCAGGCCGTGATACCAACCCAACCAATTGCCGTACTGGTAGGTTTAATCTTCCGCCACTAAGTTCAGGATTAACCAAGCGTGTATAGAAATGAAGCGTTTCAACTTTCCATGGTATGCCGTTAAAAATCAATCGCTCCCCCTCTCTTACCGAACCGAGATTCAACAACATTGTCAGTTGCTCAATCATGGTAGGTAATGTTTTGATGAGTATCCAACCAAGTGCCACCAAAAATAACACGCAAATACCTAGTAATAACCAGTCATTACGCAAATTAAAAATAAACAAAGTTGCCATAATGGAGGCAAGAATTGTTAACACGTGGTAAATCAGATCAGTCAGTCGTTCAAAAGTAGATTGCTTTTTATTCTTTCGTTTGGCCTGTAGTTTTTTGACTAAAAAGTACAAAAAACGCATCAAGAAAAATACTGCTAAAAATGTTGAGACCCCGAATATTAAATTAACACCCCGACTCTTAAAAAAATCGGTAAACATTTCACCAGTTGCCGCCAGAATAGATCCTTTTGATTGCAGCTTGTTATCCAGTTGGCGAGAGATAATCTCAGAATCGTTGTTAATATTTTTTAATTCCTCCTGCCAAGTATCCAATATTGCTTCAAGTGAATTTTTTATAGTCTCATCTTCAGTCTCAGCCTTACGCAGCAAGTTGTTTAAATTATTAGTTGCAGTGATAGCGATTTTTTCACGGTATCGTACTTCTTCAAGATCTTGTTTGAGCTCTTCGATTTCTCTTGAGTCTTGGGTAACCGCCTTAAGAGAATAAATCAGCGGCTGCAGCAATTTTTCAATTTCTTCTGCAAGGTCAAACTTTTCAGGCGTCTTATTACGGTAATCATCGATGGCAACGCCAGTAGCAACGGACTCTATCCTTAGTTTTAAATAGTCCAATTCAGCCTGAAGTTCATCAATATTTTTTGATATTTCCTCTGCTTGTGTCTCATCGAGCCCAGCCAGTTCTTTGGAAATTTGTATAAGCTGCACATTTTTTTCCTGCATATTGTGAACCAGTATCTGCAGATTTCTTAATGTTCCTAAAGAAGATTCTTTTATCGTTTCTTTTTCAGTTTTTTCCTGAGTATTGTTTTCAACTTGGTCAATTTTCTGCGTATTTTTCTGTTTAGTTTGTTGGTTGCCTTCCTGAATATTATCCTGCAATTTTCCATTTGCTCCCGCTATGGCAGGGAAAGATAAAATCACCAGTAGGGTTATCAGTTGTACAAGAAATTGCGTTTTTAGATTTTGCATAATCAATTTACAAATACTCAATATTGTTAAAAATCACTTAACCTGAGGAAAAAGTACGAAATGAAGTTGGCAACGATGGGTATCGATTTAGCAAAAGAACCATTTCATTCTCCCAGCAATGAAGGCAGACGATTTCTTGATAAAATACATGCTGCAATATAATTATATGAATACACGCTTATAGTCTATACTCAACTTGTCAAAAAAGCCAAATGGTCGGCCTGCTTATCAGGTAATTTTAATATATTAAAAAAGGAGTTAAGAATGCAAACATTCTATAAGAGTCTGTTACTGGTCTTGTTACTTACGAGTGTCATTTTATTTGCAGGTTGCAGCTCTGTACCTAAACCTATTGGTGAGATGGCAAGCGCAAAAGCACAGATTGAAACTGCTGTAACTAATGAAGCAGGTAAATTTGCTGCTGTTGAACTCGATCGAGCTAAAAGCAAGCTGAGACGCGCTGAAAGGGCAGTTGTGGAAGAAGAGTATTTAACGGCCAAACAACTTGCGGATGAAGCACGATCAGATGCAAAGCTGGCTGCTGCAAAGGCCAATGCAACTCGAGCTAAACAGTCTGCACAGGAAATGAAAGATACTGTTCAAACCATGGAGCGGGAAATTGATCGCGTTCAAAAGCGTTAAGAGAATTTTTGTGTCTGTATAAAGTCATTTAGTTAATTTATTGCTATAGAGAGTCCATTATGAAAACTTATGTTAAAGACATACTGTTAATTGCTGTGTTGGCTTCAATCCTGGTTGCTTGTGGAGGGCCACTCAAAAAGAATGACGCTTTGCTAGAAGCTGAATCTTCTTTTAACAAAGCAAAAGCTGATCCCGAAGTGCTTAAACATGCTGCGAGACAGTTGGATGAGGCGGGAATAACCCTGAGAAGTGCCGCTGAAGCGGAAACGACTGATCAAATGAACACACTGGCTTATATTGGCAATAATGAGGTACAGACAGCGCTTGAGGTTACCGCTCAAAAACATGCAGAAATGGAAATATTAAGGTTGGGTGAAGCATCCGATGGGCTTGCTTTAAAGGCACGCGAGTATGAAACGCAGAAAGCGGAAGCCGAAAACGTGCGGTTACAACAGCAATTAGCGGCATTGCAGGCAGAGAAAACTGATCGAGGTATGGTCATGACTTTAGGTGACGTGCTATTTGAGACTGGAAAAGCGGAACTTATGCCTGGCGCTATGAATACGATTGTCCGCCTAGCTCAATTTATGCAACAGTATCCAGAGAAAAGACTTCAAATAGAAGGTCATACTGATTCAACTGGCAGTGCTTCATTTAACTTACGTTTGTCAGAAGACCGGGCTAACTCAGTACGCAATACCTTGCTTGCTGAAGGTGTGTCTATCAGCCGAATTCAAACGATTGGGTACGGCTTGGCTAGGCCAGTTGCAACGAATGCCACCGCAGAGGGTCGGCAGCGTAACCGCCGGGTTGAAATAGTTATTCAATAGAATAAGCATGAGTTGTTTGTATATCTAGGTACAGTTTAGCAAGACCCAAGGTCGAGTAAATTCTCAATTAAGAAGAATAGTTTCAACTTTCCAAACTAAAGTGTGCATAGTTGATAATTGTTTGGATTCTGCTGCAAAAAGCATTTTTGTGGCAGTTAAATTTTGACGAGATAACCCATTTATACTCGCTGATTTTTAATCTTTATCGCTGTTTTACAACACTGCCAATAAAGAATTAGGCTATATCACCGTTAATTGTTGGTTTACTACGAATAAACGCTCAACCAGATTCCGCTCCTTATACAGCACGGCTTCAAGAAACAAGCGATTCTCTTTCCCTGTGCTGCAGTCGTTGGCTCCCCCCGAAATTAACGACTCTATCTTCCCCCATTGATCATCTCTTAAGACTATCCGATTCATCTAACGCTAACCTTGTAAATTCATATTACTAAGGAATTATCATCGAAATAGTTTTAATCATAGTACCCCCTAGTAACTACCAATAAAAAGTTTTGCACTTAACTAACAACATATCCCTTAATTTTATTTCCCTGTGTCGCAGACCAACCAACAGTCAGTTGTGCGTTATATAGTCCTTCACTGGTCTCCAGCATATTTCGCGAAACAGGTGTTTTTGCTTGTAAAATATACAAAGGCTTCAGATTTGATAATTTCTTATCATTATTTTTATACATACTGCCCAGGTATCCCTCCTTTATCCATTTTTTTTCATCAACTTCGTTATACAATTTGTCGGTAAGTACTAACTGTACCGAGTCGCTATTCGATTTATTGCGTATTTTGAAAACCCCAATTTCTCCAGGCACATTTCTCACCAGACTGAAAGTGGCTCCCTCACCTTCCCATCCTTCTTTTTGCTTTTTCTCATACTCTTTTTTATCAACGGTAAAATCATACATGTCTTCGTCGTCACTTTTTTTGTGCAACTGGTAAAGAGGCATTTCGATCAAATCGTAGCTGTTAGCCAACCGAAAACCAAAAACGACGCGCCCCATTGAAAAGCCTAATCCGCCTTTTACCAATTTGAAGCCATCGACACCGGCACCAACAATACTGCTGAGTATGTGCCCATCAATTTCAACGTCAAATCGATGTGATCCGTTCACCCCCATTCGAGGTGTCTTAGTCCCATCTTGAAAAGTAAACCCAAGCCCCATAACAACGGGATTATTTTCTTCTCCATAATATCCCCAAGCGGCAACAATTGGATTGCTATCATTTAAGTCAACAACACCACCTAAATTAGGTGTGGTTCTCATTCTTCCAGCATCGTCATCAAAACGAGTATCGTGATAATTATCCCCATCTTTTAAGTTGGCTTCGGCATAGCTGCCGGATCCCGTTCTGCCTGCTTTTTTCGTCCCATAAGTGACCTCTACACCTTGAATTCGATTGACTTTGTCTTGACGTCCAATCACGGTAATCCTGCTAATTTTTCCGTGCTTGGCCTGCAAATCATACTTCTCGAAAAAACTATCTTGCATTAGAACACCGCCATTACCGTAAGCATCACCGAATATCTCCCGAGTTAATTTAGGCACTACGTCAGGATTTTTTAAATCTACTTTTGAATAGGTAGACGAGTCTAGATAAGGCCAATAAGTTTGAAGATCTGCGACACTAATGGTGTAATTTCGCTGATACGTATTTCTATCTTCCCACGCGTCCAGTTCATCTAGCCCCTTCTTATACCATTCTTTGGCGTAACTAGAATAATCGCCAATATATTTTCTTAGTTCTTTCTGGTTAGCACGATAAAGATCATCACTTAAACCAAGCGCCTTCTTGTGATCAATACCTTCACGTAGAAAAAGTAAATGTATTTGAGCGGCTTGTGCAAAGGCTGGTAGCAATAGCACTTCTTCACCTTTTGATTGTAAGTTTTTCACTTGACCGCTAATAGAAATGAGAGTTGCTTGATATTTTTCTTTCGGTGCATCTTCATAATCTTCCAACTCTTGGTAAATGCCAGCTAAAATGCTGCCACCTCTACTTTTAACTTCCGAGTTGATCGCTTTTGATAACTTACTTTCAATTGCCGCATAAACTTTTTTTTGAATACTATCCCAGGTATCCTGAACTTTTCCTTTTTCAGGAAATAAAACCCGTAGCACACCACTGATAGCCCACCCGACCACCGGAATGCCTTCATAGACTGCACCTAAAGCTAATTCGCGTGATTCGTTATAAAATGTGTATTAATTTGCTTCAACAATGGGGGTTTCCGTTTCTTGCGTAGCCATAAAATCACCTCATCTATCGGTTAAACGTTCAATATTTTATTCCAATAAAAGCGTAGCCTAAGTCGGAAAAACTATTTTTTCCATGAGGATCGAATGTACCAAAAGCTAAATTGGCCGTCAATTATGAAGAACGCTGAAAATTATAAGGTTGGGATCAGATAGTCTTGATGAGTTTAAAATTTTTGCAAGTGAACGTAGCTGTGCGGTATGCCGAGATGATCAAGAATTTTAGTGATTGAACTTGCCTCCAGAATTTCCGAATTCTGTACATTCAATAGTGATAATGCGCGCCAATGCCTAGATATTCGACTTTATCTATATAAAATTGACCCGTCGGGGAGTTGCCGTTGAAATACTCTAACAAGAACTGAAGTTTGCGACCAAATGTTTGAAAATTTTCAAATTGGATTCCTGTTCTGGCAGATACATCCGCACTCCAATTCGTTTGTTCATAATTCTTGAGATCCACTGCTATGATTGGCCTGATGGGAACAGAAGCGATACGCCAGGGGCTTCTGAATTCGAGGCCGTATTGCACCGACCAAGGTTTAAGAGTTGATGGTTCTTTGTGAAAAATTCCACCACCACCACCATAAATACGTATTCCATACGGTAGTTCATATGAAAGCCTGAGATCGGCCCCTTCATAGCTAAGATTTACACGTTCTAAGTCGGTTCTGGTTCGCAGTAAGAACTCATCTCCTAAATGCGAGCTTTGGTGGTAAATGCGAGAAAAAGCAGAAAACTTACCTGCTCGCATGCTGGAGTATACCGATGCAATGAAATCACTGTTGATTAGATCGGATGATTCGGCACCGAGATTAAAGTCGCTGAAGACAGTGGCTTGAAGGCCTGTTTCCCATTGTATTGTGGTTTGCCCCAGATTGGCGCGATAGAATGGAATGGTTTCGCCGAAACTAACCGATCCATTATGATTCCCATCGACATTACTGCCAATATAGTTGCGATAAGCTGCTGAAAAATGTGCCCACCGGGGGTCAGCTAGTAATGGTTTGAACAGATGGCCTGTTGGCAATATGCCTGTTGGAAAAAGCACTGAACTTTTTGCAGGTATGCTTGCGGGCTTGCTTGACTCATCTGACGTTGAAGCTAAAGTGCCATTAGCAGTTGGCTGGCTGGAAACGGAAGCGTCCAGCAACTCTACTGCCGTCACGCCAGGTATTTCTGACAACCGTTGTAACACTCCGATGTGATCTTCAACAACTAAGTCATTTGTCGGCACTGTAATGACACCGTCATTTACAATTAATGAAGGAAGCTCGAGGTTAAAGTTAGCTTTGAGTATTCCAGCGGCATAACCCGCAATATAGGAATCGTCGGGTACAGCAGCATTCGCAATGGAGGATACACAAAATAAAACGATTGCTGAGGAAAATAGGTGTCGCGTAGCATACTTCATTTTTCTATGCATTATTTATACAGCCAAGTTGACATGTAAACTTTTTGTGGTTTAGGAAAATTGCACATTGCATCCCCATTATATAAGATATTTTTGTACAAACGGGCGAAGGATTTTTAGTGTTTCTCTGAAGATACAACCCGAGAATAGCTTATCATGTAAGGGATTCCGTTCAAATCCCGTTATTGGTCAATTTTATACCAAGATATGATGAGCTGCACTCATATAATTAACAGTATTTTTAACAATATCACTAGTCAAAATGAATAAGAAAACATCTAAACATATCCCGATTATCGGTTGGAGAGAATGGCTTGTTTTGCCAGACCTAAATATTTGCAAGATTAAAGCGAAAGTAGATACCGGCGCAAGAACATCGGCGTTACATGCTTTTTGGGTTGATGCTTACGAAAAGAATCATCAGCCATGGATCAGGTTTGCGATTCATCCCCTTCAATATAATACCGACGTTGTAGTTGAATGCGATGCGCCAGTGAAAGATCGGAGAATGGTAACTGATTCCGGTGGGCATAAAAAGCGTCGGTATGTCATTGAAACTATGGTGAATATGGGGTCTCGCGCCTTTGCGGCAGAATTGACGCTGACTGACCGTGATACAATGAGATTCCGCATGTTGCTTGGACGTACAGCCATTAAGGGCCGTTTTCTGGTTGATTCTGGCGCTTCCTATTTGCATGGAAAGCTTTAAAACAACAAAGTATATCTGCAAGCCAGAAATCTTATATCTTATAAATAACCAAGGAGAATTCTATGAAAATTGCGATACTATCGCGCAATCCCAAACTGTATTCAACCAAACGGTTAGTCGAAGCGGCGACAGAACGAGGGCATGAAGTTAGGGTGTTGGATGTCCTGCGTTGTTATATGAATATTACCTCGCATAATCCTAAAATTCAATATCGGGGAGAAGTGATAGAAGGCATTGATGCGGTCATACCGCGGATAGGTGCCTCAGTTACATTTTATGGTACTGCTGTGTTGCGGCAATTTGAAATGATGAATGTTTTTCCGTTAAACGAATCAGTTGCTATAACGCGTTCGCGTGATAAATTAAGATCAGTGCAATTGCTGGCAAGAAAAGGGGTTGGCCTGCCGGTCACCGGGTTTGCGCATAATCCAGATGACATTGAGGATCTTATTTCTACAGTGGGTGGTGCGCCTCTGGTCATTAAGCTGTTAGAAGGGACACAAGGAATTGGCGTGGTGCTTGCTGAAACACATAAGGCCGCAGAAAGTGTTATTCAGGCATTCATGGGATTGAATGCTAATATCATGGTGCAAGAATTTATTAAAGAGGCTGGGGGTAGTGATATCCGCTGTCTGGTAGTCGATGATAAAGTCGTTGCCGCAATGAAACGTCAGGGGGCGGAAGGTGAATTTCGTTCCAACTTACACCGTGGTGGGCATGCGTCACTGGTTCGATTGACACCCGAAGAACGCTCAACGGCGGTCAGGGCGGCGAAAATTATGGGACTTAATGTCTGCGGTGTAGATCTGTTGCGTTCTAATCATGGGCCGGTCGTTATGGAAGTTAATTCATCGCCGGGCTTGCAAGGGATTGAAGCCGCCAGTAATAAAGATATCGCATCACTTATTATTCAATTTGTCGAGAAGAGGCACAAATCACTTGAGAGTAAGCCGGATCGGTCTAAAACACGTGGCAAAGGATAATATTAATGACCTCGAAGTTGATTATTAATGATCAAATCATTGAACTAGGCTGTAACGTAATAATCGACCTGCCTTTGCCTCGGCTTTATACAAATGCGTTGATGACGATGCCCGTTCATGTCATTCGTGGTAAAAAACCAGGGCCGAGATTATTCGTCAGTGCCGCAATTCATGGTGATGAGCTTAACGGCGTCGAGATTATTCGACGATTATTGAAGCAACTGGCATTAAATAAGTTGCGCGGTGATCTTATTGCGATACCGATGGTGAATGTTTATGGCATTATTCATCATTCAAGATATTTGCCTGATCGACGTGACTTGAATCGTTCTTTTCCTGGGTCAAAAAAAGGTTCTCTGGCTGCAAGACTGGCCGACTTATTTATGACGGAGATTGTGAAGAAATGCACCCATGGCATTGATTTGCACACTGGGGCGATTCATCGCAGTAACTTGCCGCAAATACGCGCTAATTTGGATGATGCCGAAACCTTATCCTTAGCCAAATCTTTTAATGTGCCGGTGTTGCTCAATTCTAATTTACGTGATGGCTCAATGCGCGAGTCCGCTGCAGGGCTAGGTATTCCTATGTTGCTGTATGAAGCGGGTGAAGCATTGAGGTTTGATGAGGGCTCTATTCGTGCCGGCGTTGGTGGAATTCTTGAGGTTATGCGGTATTTAGGTATGCTGGCAACCAGAAAATCGCGCAAACCTAATGCGACTGAACCATTCGTTGCGCGTTCCAGTCAATGGGTTAGGGCGCCCAGCAGTGGTATTTTTAGAGCGGCGAAATCTTTAGGTGGAAAAGTTAAACGTAACGATGCATTGGGCGTAATTAATGACCCAGTTTCGGTTCTAGAAGTGCCAGTTATCTCTCCCTGTAATGGTTTAATTATCGGTCGTTCAGAATTACCGTTGGTTCATGAAGGCGAAGCAATCTACCATATTGCACAGTTTGAAGATAATAGAGAAGTGGCTGAGCATATTGAGATGTTTCAGGGCGATATTTCTCCAGAATTGGAATTTGATGGAGAAATTCCAATTGTTTAGTTGTTATAAGCATTAAAGTGCCGAACTTCATTTCAGAGCCCTAATAAAAATAAAAAGATTTTATAAGTTGTTCTCGAAGTGCTTTCAAGAATCGGTGTAGGGGCAAATATCAGCGGGTAATCTGTATGATCATTGTGATGCTTACATACTTATTTTGGGTGGGCCATGAACGCTGATCAAATAACGGTGTTTCTACTGCTGTTTTGCGTCATGGGATTATTTATTTGGGGACGTTGGCGATATGATCTGGTTGCATTTACAGCGCTGATCGCTGCTGTTTTATTAGATCTAGTGCCCGCGTCCAACGCCTTTGCAGGCTTTTCCAGTTCAGCCGTTATCACAGTAGCTGCCGTACTGGTTATCAGTAGAGGTCTTAGTGTATCCGGCGCCATTGACCGCATCACTCATATTGTCGTCCCACAAGTTAAGAGTTTGGCGCTGCAAATTTCAAGCCTGTCTGGCTTTGCAGCTGCATTGTCTGCGATTATGAACAATGTGGGAGCATTGGCGCTGTTGATGCCTGCAACCATTGATGCGGCCAAGAAGGTAGGGCGCTCGCCTTCGCTATTGCTAATGCCCTTATCATTTGGCTCCATTCTTGGGGGAATGATAACGCTGATTGGCACGCCGCCCAATATCATTATCGCCAGCTATCGTGAACAGGCGCTGGGTGTGCCTTACCAAATGTTTGATTTTGCACCGGTTGGACTGGTGGTTGCGGCCGCAGGTGTGCTGTTTCTGGCCCTAATTGGTTGGAAACTGATTCCAAAGGAACGTCAGATAGCATCGCCAATTGATGAGTTGCTTGAAATCGATGCTTATGTAGCAGAGGTGGCAGTACCCAAGACATCAATCGCAATTGGGAAAAATATTATTGAGCTTGAAGTTATTGCTGATAAATGTGAGTTGCGTATAGCTGGTTTGATCCGACACAATCAGCGTATTTTGGAACCCGCGCGACACACACTGATCGAAGCAAAAGATATTTTGATCCTGAAAGCGGGACCCAAAGAATTGGATAAGTTCGTTGAAAAATTGGGACTTATGATTAAAGGCGGTACTGAAAAATCCCGAGCATTATTCAGTTC
The DNA here is from genome assembly GCA_021774155.1 of Nitrosomonas sp. Lineage (GTDB taxonomy): Bacteria > Pseudomonadota > Gammaproteobacteria > Burkholderiales > Nitrosomonadaceae > Nitrosomonas. The sequence continues at coordinate 15,436 of JAJFJH010000179.1, read as the reverse complement.
AGATGATGTATTGTTGATCGAAACGGTTGTCTCTTCCGACAGTCGCTTAATTGGGCATGTCATCGGTGATTTGCGATTGAAATCCCGTTATGGACTTAATCTTTTGGGACTATCACGCCAAGGCAAGACTATTCGTACTCGATTGCACAAAATTGTTTTCCGCTCGGGCGATGTGCTGCTTTTGCAAGCTGATGAAGATACCATCTCTACCAATCTGCCGCACCTTGGGTTATTACCACTAGCCGGACGCGGTCTGCAGATGGGAAAACGGGGCCATGCTTGGCTGGCAGTAGGATTCATGGCCAGCGCTGTGGTACTGGCCGCTGTCGGTGTCATGAGTCTGACAATTGCACTGGCGCTAGCGGCACTTCTTATGGTGTTGTCGGGTATTGTGCCCCTAAGAGATCTGTATGAATCAATTGATTGGCCAGTGATTGTATTGGTCGGTGCAATGATTCCAGTTGGCGGTGCATTAGAAACCACGGGCGCAACTGCCCTGATTGCAGATAGTATTTTGCAACTGGCTGATGGCTGGTCGCCCGTAGTGGTACTTGCAGCTTTGTTAATTGTTACCATGACATTATCAGACGTCATGAACAATACCGCCACAGCTGTCGTCATGGCACCCGTTAGCATCAGTATGTCTACGCAACTGGGGGTCAATCCTGATCCTTTCCTGATGGCGGTTGCCGTCGGCGCAAGCTGCGCTTTTCTCACTCCGATAGGACACAAGAACAACGCACTAATCATGGGACCTGGCGGCTATGCCTTTGGTGACTATTGGCGCATGGGCTTGCCACTTGAAGTGATCGTTGCGTTGGTTGCAGTTCCCATGATTCTTATTGTCTGGCCGTTGTAAGTTAGAACATTTTAATAAGCACTTAGCTTCCTGCGGCTCTAGCACTAAAAAAAGCTTGATATAAAAAAACCGTTACCTTTAGCATCTAACTTCTGCATCATACTTCGAAAGTACAGTAACCTGATATGCACAAGTTTCTAATTAAACAACAGGGATACAGCAAAAAATGACAGAACAGGAAAAATCACCCAATGAAATCTTGAAACTTTCTTTGGATCAGGTCTTTATTCTATTGGAACAACAAGATTATGACCAATTACAACTGTTATTTAGTCAAGCTCATCCTGGACAACTGGCAGATATTCTGGAAGCTATGCCACCCAAGGAACGTAAACAGATATGGGATCTGATACCGGAATTACAGGAGGCTGAGACACTAACGCTCCTGAATGATGAAGTTCGGAACAGCCTGATCGTTAAGATGCCAACTGAGGAATTGGTTGCTGCTGTCGAGCAGATGGATACCAATGACTTAGCGGATATGATTGAGGAGTTACCCGAGCACGTCAGGCAATCCATTGAAGAAAACTTGTCTGATGAAATCAGAGAACATCTTGAAACTAATCTATCTTTTGAAGAAGGCACTGCCGGTCGTTTGATGAGCCAGGACGTCATTACCGTTAGAAATGATGTCACACTTGAAGCGGTGTTGCGTTATTTACAATTACATGAAGATCTGCCGGAATATACCGAGGGTTTGATGGTCATTGATCGAGGTGGTTTTTATCAGGGTAAACTGTTGTTAAACAAGGTATTGACGCATGATGAGGACACGCTGGTTAAAGATGTCATGAATATCCAGCATGAACCCATTTTGGCAACTACTAGTGAGCATGAAATCGCTCATTTTTTTGAACAATATCATTTTGTCTCCGCGCCAGTGGTTGATGAAAATAATCGTTTACTGGGTCGGATAACAATGGATGATGTTATTTTTATACTACGCGCCGAATCGGATCGTGCGCTGATGAGCAGGGATGGATTGGATGAAGAAGTCGATTTATTTGCGCCAGTGGTTAGCAGTACAAAACGTCGCACTGTGTGGTTGGCCATTAACTTGGCCACGGCTTTTTTGGCGGCCTGGGTCATCGGTATTTATGCCGATACATTGGATAAAATTGTTGCCCTGGCAGTGCTGATGCCAGTTGTTGCCAGTATGGGCGGGATTGCCGGTAGCCAAACATTGACACTAACGATAAGAGGGTTGGCTCTAGATCAAATCACCACAGGCAATAGCGTCTGGTTAGTGCGTAAAGAAATTTTGATTGGCATCATAAACGGCTTGCTGTGGGCATTGGTGGTGGCATTTATTGCCTGGTTGTGGTTTCAAGACCCCGGTATCAGCTTGGTTATTGCTGCCGCCATTTTTATTAATCTGATTGCAGCGGCGGCATCTGGTGTCGTTATTCCACTGATTTTACAGCGTCTAAACATAGATCCGGCCTTATCTGGTGCTGTTGTTTTGACGACAGTCACCGATGTGATTGGGTTTATGAGCTTTTTGGGTCTGGCTACATATTTTCTAATATAAACGTGTGGGTAAGCGCACGCAGTTTAAAATAATTCGAAGACACGCTACTTAAAATAATTCGAAGGCACGCTACTTAAAATATGGATGATCTGGTTTTGGTTGTAAAAGATCCAAGAATTTTCATTCCTTTATAAGAATTTCCTTTTTTATTCAACTTTGGACTCCAGACCGCAATACTGTATTTCCCCGGGTGAATGGCTATAATGCCGCCGCCGACTCCACTTTTCCCGGGCAATCCAACTTTGAAGGAGAACTCGCCTGCTTCGTCATAGAACCCGCATAGCTGCATTATTGCATTGATACGTTTTGATCTGCGTGAACTAATAATTTGTTGATTAGTGATTGGATTGATGCCATTTGAAGCAAGAAATAAGAATGTATGAGCTAGCTCTTGGCAAGACATTTCAAGTGAACAAAGATTAAAATAAAAGTCTAGAACAATATTGATATCATTGTTTATGTTGCCGTATGATTTCATTAGATTAATATGGGCTGCGTTTCTAAAGCCCGCCAGTTTTTCTGATTCGGCAATTCTGGAGCAATAATTAAGGTTTGGGTTTTCTGAAATGTTTCTGGTGAATTCAAGAAAATCATATTTTGGTTTTTTCAGATGGCTAATTAAAATATCGCAAATGACTAGAGCCCCTGCGTTTATGAAAGGATTGCGGGGAATACCATGTTCATATTCTAATTGAACTAATGAGTTGAAAGCTGTCCCCGAAGGTTCAACGCCAACCCTGCGCCATAAATTGCCACCCTCCAACTTAAGGGCTAATGTCAGTGCTAAAACTTTCGAAATGCTTTGAATAGAAAATTTTTCGGTGGAATCGCCGAAGCTAAAGTTCTGGTTATCTATAGTTGTTAGATGGACGCCAAACTTATTTGGATCAATATTGCCTAACTCGGGTATATAAGAAGCAACATTGCCGATATCATCAATCTGCCGACAATCAGCAGTTATTTTGGAAAGTATTTGTTGATAGTCAATTAATTTATCTGGTTTCATTTTGGCGTACGCATCTTCTGTTCTTTTTGTTTTTTATTATTTTGTGTATGCCTGCATGGGCGCTAGCTATTGATATGAAAGCCCTCTGTAGGAAGCTTGCCATCCATAACAGTTTCTATCGTCATTAGATGCTAACCACTATAAAATGGCAAGAAACTTCTCGCTAAGTATTGAAATTTTCAATGAAAGTATTATATGTTTAGCCTGTTAGGTTTATAGTGATATTTCGTTTGTTGTTTTTGAAAAGTGTACAGAAAAACACGATTATTGAGTATATACTGCAATCTAATTGTGTTATCGATCAATCGAAGGATAATGTATTGAAGACCTTTCAGTGTCATTGTGGGAATAACTTGCATTTTGAGAATAGTCAATGTTTCTCGTGTAATCGGATGGTTGCTTATTTGCCTGGTGAAAAGCAGTTAAGTGCGCTAGAGCCAATTGAGAATGACAACTGGACGGCCTTATTAAATAATCAGCAATATCGCCAGTGTAAAAATTTTTCTGATTACAATGTCTGTAATTGGATGGTGGCTGTGGGTGATGATGAAGCGTTGTGTGTTTCTTGCCGCCTTAATAAAACAATTCCGAATCTTGATGAAGTGAAGAATCTCACGTTGTGGTATCGCGTCGAGTCAGCTAAGCGTCGATTGCTGTATACGTTGTACAGTTTAAATTTGCCGGTAGTCGGTCGGCAACAGGATCCTTATCGCGGGATGGGTTTTGCGTTTCTACAAGATGAAGTTACACAAGATGAATTTAATAATGAGCTATATGTTAAACAAAGCGTAGCAACTGGACATAATTCAGGCATGATTACTATTAACCTGCTTGAAGCCGAGCACGCGTCGCGGTTGGAAATGCGGGATAAAATGAATGAAAGCTACCGTACATTATTAGGTCACTTTAGACATGAATCAGGGCATTATTATTGGGACCGCCTGATTGATGGTACAGACAGAATTACTAGCTTCCGAGAGCTATTTGGTGACGAGCGGCTAGACTATCAGCAATCATTAAAGTCCTACTATGATCAAGGGCCCCCAACACGCTGGCAAGATATATGGATCAGCGCCTATGCCAGCATGCATGCTTGGGAAGACTGGGCGGAGACTTGGGCACATTACCTACATATGGTAGATACTGTAGAAACAGCGCATGATTATAGTTTCAGGATTCATGGCCATATTGTTTCTGAGCCTGTGCTTGAGTCGGTACGTATGCAGATGGCAAGTGGTTATGTAACGCCTGTTTCATTTGAAGAATTGTTCGATGATTGGTGTCGACTGTCTGTTGCACTCAATTCACTTAATCGTAGCATGGGTATGGACGATGCTTACCCATTTGTGATTTCTGATGTCGCGTTAAATAAACTCCGCTATATACACAATCTTATTTCTGAGGTCAGTAGCCAATCACTAGCTACTTATCTTCCCATTCAAAACGTGGTAAGCGACTAAAAGCGCGGCGCAGGCCCTCATTCCACTGTTTTTGCATCGATTTGTACATCGGTGAATTGAGCGACAGCGTTTGGCGATAGGGTTCTTCAAAAACATCGTTGGCGTGCATTGCCAGTTCTACTGGTGGGCCCACGGAGATATTGCTGCGAATGGTTGACTCCAAAGATACCAGCGCGCAACGTGCGGCATCTTCAAGCGAAATAGTTGGCGTAATGATTCGATCCAGAATAGGTTTACCATATTTGTTTTCACCAATCTGTAAAAAAGGTGTTTCTGGAGAAGCACTGATATAATTTCCTTGCGGGTAGATTAAATAGATTTCTGGTGGTTGTCCTGCAATTTGTCCGCCCAGAATGAAGCTCGCTGTGGCACCGCCACTATCACTTTTTTCCAAAGCATCAGCATGTTGACGTTGTTCCTTCTGGCTGAGCTGACCTATGTAACGCGCTACTTCATGTAGATATTTGCCTTTACGCAGACTCATTTTGGCTTTTGATTCTGCAAGATCGCTCCTGATGTTATTCACTACGGCTTGCGATGTTGCAAGATTACCGGCTGTTAATAAAACACAAACACGTTCATCAGGCCAGACAAAGGTGCTCATTTTGCTATAAGTTGTTACATAATCAACACCTGCGTTAGTCCTTGAGTCGGAGGCGAATACGATACCTTTATTAACGCTGATAGCGACGCAATAAGTCATTTTTATATATAAATAAGTAGTTGTTAATGGGTAATACTAAAAGAGTTCTACGCCGTTTTGTACTAAATCTTTAGATTTTTTGGCAATAATTTGAAGATAAAATAAATCAAGTGTCATGCTACGTTATTGTCATTTTTGTTCGGTTATTTTCACTTCTGTTTCTAATCTTGAACTAACATTGCCCCGATAGGAGCCATATACAGGTAAAGTCTTCTTCGGGTCTTTGCTTGCGGCTACAGGAATATAGGCTTCATTGGTGAAAATACCGGCACTTGGGTCTGCGCCAATCCATCCAGCTCCCGGCGCCATAAACTCGACCCAGGCATGTAATTCATGACCTTCTCCCAATTCCGGATTAAAAGCATATCCACTAACAAAACGTGCGGGTATTCCAAGATACCTAAGCATGATAATCATCATCCACGACAAGTCTCGACACGAGCCATTTTTTCTTTTAAAACAGTCGGAAGGCTCATGTATGTCTTCAGCATATCTGGCGGCATAGTCCCAATGTTTGTTGATCAATTGAAGAATTTCATTGACTGGCGTTAACAACTCGTTAGCTGGTAGGGGTTTATAGGGTAGCAACATTGCTTGCATTTCTGGAGAAATAGGCTGTTTAATAGTCAAGTAACCAAAGTGTTCTTGGCTATTTATTTCCAGTACATTCATGTCTATGAAAAAACCAAAGGGATTAAATTCAGTAGAATGCACTTTAATAGATGCACTAATCTCAAGGCACTTTACTTTTTTATCGAACCAGCATTGGTATTGTAATGTATTTTCAATATTCAGTAAGGGAAACAGTCCGCTTGGTGCAGGATCTACTTTGAGATCGAAAGCTTCAACTTGTAAGTATGAACGCTGTTGAGGGTAGAAATTAAGGTAGTGAGGCTCAAGAAAAACGGAATCCTCATAGAGGTATCGCGTTATGTGGTGTATTTGCAATCTCATTAGTAAACCTTACTCAGAATTTGTGGGGATTGCTAGGATTTTGTTTCAAGACTCCTGTTAGCTTTGAGTCCCCAAACTTGAGAAGCACGGCGAGAGAACTTTAACCTAAAGCTGATTCAGACTAGATTAAGTCGTAAACCTTAGCATTTTTTTGCTGCTGTAATTATAAAGAAGTCTACATTAATTAACGGAAATTTGTGTTAATTAAGAATGAATCAGTGATTTTATGTGAACTATGAGCGTATTTGACAGCCAATGCCACTTCCAGTATTTTGTATGGAAGGACGTTGATTTTTCTTGCCATCTAGCGTTTCTTTGTACTCCCAGGGTTAAAAATCACTATATTCTTTTTTCTTTTCGCCATTTGACCTGTTACTGTTTTACTGCTTGTTTTTTCTGCCTCGCGTATACAAGTCAATCGCAATCGCAAATAACGTAATAAATTGATATAAAATTAGTTTTATTTGCAACAAAATGGGAGGAGGGATTTGATCTGTCAGTGGATAAATCAGCGCAAAAGCATACGTTCATAAGGCTGACAATGCTTCCTTTTCTGTTTTTCTTACTAACATCAAAAATATACTATGAGTAAATCTAAATTAGAATACATTTGGTTAGATGGCTATGAGCCAACCGCTAACTTAAGAAGCAAAACAAAAGTTATAGATAATTTCAGCGGCAAATTGGAAGATTGCCAAATATGGTCTTTTGACGGCGGCTCTACTAAGCAGGCAGTTGTAGGTTCTTCAGATTGTTTGCTAAAACCCATCGCTATTTTTCCAGACCCTGACAGAATCAATGGTTACTTGGTCATGACAGAAGTGTTAAACGCTGACGGAACGCTACACGAATCTAACTTCAGGGCAAGAATTGATGAAGATGCTGATGATGACTTCTGGTTTGGTTTTGAGCAAGAATACTTCATTATGGATAGGCATACACAACTGCCTTTAGGGTTTCCTGTTGGTGGTTATCCTGGACCACAAGGCATGTATTACTGTTCTGTTGGTGGAAAGAACACGCACGGGAGAAATTTTGTAGAAGAGCATGCGGATTTGTGTATTGCCGCTGGACTTAATTTCGAGGGCATTAATCAAGAAGTGGCCAGCGGGCAATGGGAATTTCAGCTATTTGCCCAAGGCGCTAGAAAAGCTGGAGACGAGATTTGGGTCGCCCGATATTTGTTGGATCGACTAACAGAAAAGTATGGCTATTATATTGAATATCACCCAAAACCCATCAAAGGGGATTGGAATGGTTCGGGCATGCATGCCAATTTTTCTAATACCGTACTAAGAACTTGTGGTTCTAAAGAGGTTTATGAAAGAATTTGTGAGGCGTTTAGACCGGTTACCGAAGAACACTTAGCTGTTTACGGAGAATTTAATGAGCAACGCTTAACGGGTAATCATGAAACCTCATCAATACATGATTTTAGTTTTGGTATTTCCGATAGAAAAGCCTCGATCAGGATTCCCATTATTACCGTACAAAATGGTTGGAAAGGTTGGTTAGAAGATAGAAGACCTGCTTCCAACGGCGATCCATACAAAATAGCGGCTAGAATTATTAAAACAGTCAAATCCGTCAAACTGTGACGACAATATGCTCTTATGTTCAAGAGTACCTTAATTAAGGTGCTTTATTCATGGTGCGCTCTTGGACGTGAAAAGTATAGAATAATGATGAGACTCAAGATCACTGTTTATCAATTTGGTAATAATTAACTTACGAGAACATAATGACAATTCGTTGGGGAAGTTACAAAGTAAAAGATCTTTATGATGAAATGTTGCGCGCCAGCGGACGACCACGTCCAGCTGCTTTGGCGTTGTCCAATTATTTGCGGTCATTGAAAGATAGTGAGATTGAGGAATATAAGATGGGAGCTGAATCTGCTATACATGTGATGGGTGTTAGTTTTACGGTGTATATCGAAGAAGAAGGTTCCATTGATCGTGCTTGGCCGTTTGACATTATTCCGCGCATTATTGATAAAAAAGAATGGCAACATGTCGAAGCGGGCCTTAAGCAACGTGTACAGGCTTTGAATCTTTTTATTGATGATTTGTATCATAAGCAGCGTATCGTCAAGGACAAGATTTTTCCTGCTGAATTGCTGGAAGATTCAAAAAATTTCCGCCCAGAGTGTATTGGTGCCAACCCGCCGTTAGGAGTCTGGGCGCATATTTGTGGCTCTGACTTGGTGCGCGATAAAGACGGTACATTTTATGTGCTTGAAGACAATCTGCGTGTGCCTTCCGGTGTTTCTTATATGCTGGAAAATCGTCTGGTAATGAAACGACTGTTTCCCGAAATGTTTGAACAATACAATATTCTGCCAGTCGATGATTACCCCTCGCAGTTGTATGATACGTTGGCGGCCTTGTCTCCGCGCCCGGGAGACCAACCTGAAATCGTTGTTTTGACACCTGGCATTTATAATTCTGCCTATTTTGAACACGCTTATCTGGCGCAACAAATGGGCGCGGAACTGGTTGAAGGTAGTGACTTGACTGTCGATAAGAACGACGTAGTGTACATGCGTACTATTGAAGGACTGACACGTGTTGATGTCATCTATCGTCGTGTCGATGATTTATTCCTGGATCCTGAAGTGTTTGACCCCGAATCAGCACTTGGCGTACCTGGGTTAATGCGCGCCTGGAAAGCGGGTAATGTTGCACTGGCCAATGCGCCGGGAGCGGGTGTCGCAGATGACAAGGTAGTCTACGCCTTTGTGCCCGACATGATTAAATATTACCTTGATCAGGATGCTATTTTGCCTAATGTGCCGACCTATAAATGCGTGAACAAACAAGAGCGCCAATATGTTGCTGAGCATATCCATGAAATGGTCGTCAAACCGGCCAACGAGTCAGGCGGCTATGGCATGCTCATTGGGCCACAGGCAAGCAAGAAAGAGTGCGAAAAGTTTGTACGCCTGATCCGTCGTGACCCGCGTAATTATGTTGCCCAGCCTATGTTGACGCTTTCCACCGCACCAACTTTGGTGGGTAATCGTGTGGAACCACGTCATCTGGATTTACGCCCTTTTATCCTGAGTGGAGAACAAACCGTTGTGACTACCGGTGGCTTAACACGCGTGGCTTTGCGCAAGGGTTCAACTGTGGTGAATTCCTCTCAAGGTGGTGGCAGTAAAGATACCTGGGTGGTTGATATGGAGGCGTTATGAGTATGCTTTCACGCGTTGCTAACAAAATTAATTGGATGGCACGTTACCTGGAACGGACTGAAAATACGGCACGTATCATCAACGTTAATACGCATTTGTTGCTTGATTTGCCAAAGCGAGTGCGGTTGGGTTGGGAACCGATTATAGATATCACCAGCCAACGGAATCATTTTTATAGCTTGTATGAAGAAGCTGATGAAAACAGCGTGGTTCGTTTCATGGTCACTGACATGCGTAACCCTGATTCCATGCTGAGTACGCTAAATATGGCGCGTGAGAATACACGTACTATTCGAGATATCATTCCGCGCGAGGTATGGGAACAAGTCAATACGCTGTATTTGAATTCAAAGGCCAATGCTAGAAGTGTCACAACGCAGCGGCATCGCTATGATTATTTGCGCTCAATCATTACTGGTGTGCAAACCGTAAGTGGTATGTTGGCAGGCACTATGACCCACGATGAAGGGTATGAATTTTTGCGTCTGGGGCGTAACCTGGAGCGTGCTGACATGACGACGCGTATTATTGACGTGCGTTCCGCTTCATTGTTGCCGGATATGTCAGAAGATCTGTCGCCATTTGAAAATTTACAGTGGGTAAGTGTCCTCAAGTCACTCACGGCTTACCAGATGTACCGCCGTCAAGTACGACAACGCATTCGGCGACAGGACGTACTAAAATTTCTGTTTCAGGAAGAACAATTCCCACGTTCGTTCTATCATGCTTTATGTCAGGCAAACAGTTGTTTAAGTAATTTACCGCGCAGTGAAAAGACGTTAAAGCTGCTCGCTAAGCTACAAAAAAAACTACTGGATGCCAAGCTAGAGGAATTTGATCAGGGAAAGCTGCACAAATTTATCGATGAACTTCAGCTTGGGATTATAAAAATAAACGATAGTATCGATGAAACCTATTTTTAATCTCTTCCGGGTTTAATTCCTCGCCCCTTGGGGCGAAGGCTGGTTGAAAGCCAGCAGCTTGAAAAGCGCTCTTAATACCTCGCTGCTTGCGGCGGGGTGCTTTATTGACCGTCTTATTTTGTATGTCCTGGATTCGATTAGTAAATGCATAACTTAAAAAATTATCAATCATCTAATCAGTTAGTATGAATGGTCGATAATTTTTTTGTTCTTCAATAGGTTGAATGTTTTTATATAATGACATGTAAAGCTGTTGAGTTGAGATCTCACGTTTGCAAATCTTTTCACTGCGCCATTGTGCAAGTTTCTTCAATCCAGCGACCGCTAGTTTCAGCTGTTGCAAAGACTGGCGTGCCTTGTACGACACTATCAAATTCAGTTTGTCCAGTGAAATGCTCAGGGTTTGAGAAATAACCTTCAGCGACTCCAACCCCTTGAAATTGAGCATTGGTGCAAGAGAGATCCACTTTGTAGTGGTTTCCTGTCTTGACGGCATTTTTGACGCTGCAACCTGATTGGCTTTCGTAAAAATGTGTGGGAACTTCCTGGTCAGCCATCTGTTGCGTAATACATACATTTGAGATGACGGCGTCATTTTTAATTTGTGGCATTTGCAGGCCATACTGCTCGACCAGACTGGTTATTTGTTGCATTTGTTGTGATGGAATATGCGGCACCATTGCCAGTAAATTCGATGTTGTGGTGATTTCCCATAATCCAGGTCGAATAGTATTTGTCGCCTGGCTTGTTGTTGACATCATTAATAGTGCAATGAGAAGTAGAGTCTTACGCATAGGTTCTCCTGAATGCTTGTTGTGCTCATGAGCTTTAAAAAGAATGATCTGTGGCTACACTTTATACCCGAAAAAAAGCATCAAGGTCTTTTTAAATCGTTCTCTGAGTTCATTTAATCGCGTTTTTTGCATGCTTAATTGGTCCTTATCAAACCATGGCTCGGCCAAATATAAATTTCTGCTCATTTCGATTTGTACCCAAGGAGTTGATTGGTTGCCGTAAGTTCTCGTTATGAACCCACCAGAAAAAGGTATGTCGATTGTAATTTCTGTGGGATCTAGCTCAAATGCAATTTGGAAACATCTGGCGAGTTTTTCTGCTGTATCGAGCGAACAACTTTGTCCTCGATTGGTACCGAGGCAAATAGAAGGTCTTTTTTGTCCTCGATCAGGAGAAATTGCTGGGCCGATGCCTTCCATGCTGTGGCAATCTAGCGCAAGTCGAACTTCCGGTTGTTCTGCAAGTATCTGCCGAATTTTATGGTGGTAGGGGTGGTAATATCTATCAAGTAACAGGGTTATGCTTTTTGGGGACAATTCATTGCCTGGGGTGTAAATAGCTTTTCCATGGCAGGTCGCTGTCTTAACTACGCCGTCAGGGTTTGTGGGCGGGAGGTCATTTGTGTCCCGATTGAGATCAATAAAAGCTCTGGCACAGGGCGTATCAACAAAGGCCGCAACGGATTCCGATATTCCGTAAATTTCACGTGTAAAAGCATCACTGTCGGCGAACAAGTCTTTTGGGGATAAGCAAACTTGGTCACTGATTTCCGTCGGCGTTATATCGCCGCCATGTGGAACGGAAATCAACACAGGCAGTTTTATCATTGCGGTCCTGCCGCTGTACCGTCCCTACGTTTCTCGGCCACACCTTGGAAGTCACCAGTAGTTTGACACCTCAAAACAGCATGAATCGCACCCAGATAAAAAGAATAGGGTTCTTTTCGGGCTATATGGTAACCGACTTTTTCAAGGTAGGACGTCACCTCAGGGTCAAAACGATCAGCTTCAAGGCTTAGGGTTCCGCCGATAGAACAATGTAGTCGAGGACGAAGCATAGCCTGGTCTATAGGAAGATCGGCATCAATGATATGCGAAAGGAATTGGCTGATGGCAGAAAAGATCCGCTCACTACCAGGGCTTCCGACAATTAGCCAAGGTTTATCATTGTGAAAAACAAGCGCCGGCGATACCGAGCTCCAAGGAATAGCGTTGGGGCGAAGATAATAGGGATGGGAAGGGTCTTTTGTTTCTAACGCACTCATGTAATTGTTGTAGAGAAAACCAAGTCCACGCGCTGCGGATCTGGATCCGTACACACGTTCAATTGATTGGGTGATACCCACGGCATTGCCATCTTTGTCCATTACAGAAAGGTGTGTGGTGTCATTTTCTGCCGGGTAGGGGTCCACCATGGGAAGCGCAGGGTCGATTTGATCGCGGATAGATGAAGAAAGTGCCTTGGCATATTCTCTGCTCAGAATTTTCTTTTCATCGAGTGTTTGTGGGTAGGTATTGGGGTCAAAAGGCCGTTCTTTTCTGTTGATCAATGCTTTTCTGAAAGTCTCGGCCAAGAAATGAAAAGATTCCGGTGTCGCTTGCTTGAGAAACTTGGAAGGGAGATTATTTAACATCAACAATACTAACAGCAATGTTCTTCCTGAAGTTGGCGGTGGACAAGTAAGTATTTGTGTATTGCGATATTTTCTTTTCAACGGTTTGCGTTCAACTGGCCAGGGGATAAACGCTAAGTCATCCGCACGTAAAAATCCATCATGGTCACGCATATCTTCATCAATTTTTTTTGCGATTTCTCCTAGATAAAAGGGGTGAACACCTTCATTCGCAATACAATCAAGCAGGTTTGCCAAGTCCTCTTGTTGAAACAAGTCACCTTCATCATAAGGCTGACCGTTCTTGAGAAAATAATCCGCACCAGATTTTGACTCAACACTATGAAACGCTTCCATCTCGCGTTTCTGAAGCGTATGTTGGAGCGGGGTAATGTTGTAGCCTATTCTTGCGATGCGTATAGCCGGTTCAAGAATGGTATTCCATCTTAATTTTCCGTAGCGGAAGTGTAGGTGGCCAAGAACAGCGGGTGTGCTGGGAACTGTTGTGGCTCGATATCCAGTAAATCGCTCTGGCTTCTCAATACTGTCCATGTGTGTCAAGGAGGGCACCCGGCTTGAGCCATCGATGGCAATCGTTTTGCCATTTAAGTGCATGAGTGCCATGGATTGACCGCCGATACCACTGGCTTGTGGTTCACATACACACAATGCAAAGGCTGCTGCGCAGGCAGCATCAACGGCGTTACCGCCTAATTCCAGCATTTCTACACCCGCATTAGTTGCTTCTGGAAATGCGGTGGATACCATGCCACGCGTTGAAACAGCACACTTTTTATCTTCGCCAACTTGAAAATTTTTTTCGACGGTATTAATGTTCATGATTTAAAGCCGGTTGATGCTTTATATATAGTGAGTGCCAATAAAACAGCTCGATCAATCAGGCTGTCTCGAACCACATATTCATTTTTACTGCCGGGATTGCCAGTGACAGGGCCAAATCCATCAAGGGAAGGAATTTCGTCAGGAACATGACTGAGCGATGTGCCGATATCGCCATGAGCTTTTTTAGTGCGAACTTCCACGATTTTAGCCAATTGCTCAATTTTTTTATAAAAAGACAGATCTCCTTCAGATTCTAACAGTGGTCTGCGCTGATGACCGCGTGTGATATGTACATGGAGAGGCCATTTGGGATCGGCATTAAATAGTCGGTAGACCTCTTTTTGCAAGTTTTCTTTCTGTTGGGGTTCTGGGTAATGAATACGAAACGAAAGAGACACATGATCGGGCGCAGTGTCCTCGCCACCTTTGGTTTTGAGCTTAGTAATAATGACTGAAATTCCCGTTTCCTTTACAGCCAACTTCTGAAGTTTTGGGATTTTGTCGCTAACATAAAGTAACGGATCAGTTTGTTTGCTTGTTAGATTCGCGCTGGCCTTTTCCAAAGAGCGGTTAATCTCAATGCTATAACTCAGGGTTCCTGAACAGGAGGTAATGATTTCACCAGCCAACCCGGCGCCGCCTAAGCCAATGACATAAGAAGATTTCCGAGAAAGTTCGTCAATCAGCGGTCTGGAAGAGCGTCCACTCAGTGACTCGTCGGAGATCAGAAGGATGCCGCAATTAACTTTTTTTAAGTTTCGTGTGTAGTGAAGAGCACGCAAGGCACTAAGCAGTGTAGCCAAGCCACCTTTTCCTCTAGAGACACCCGAGCCGTATATTCGACCCCGTTCCTCAAGGAATGGTGAGTAATCTGAGAAAGGGATGGCATTGTCTAGATTGCCCAGTATCAGAATATCGTTATGATCTTTAGCATGATTGCTGAAATATAGATTATTAGCAAATTCTGCACGCGGATAAACTTGCCGTTGAAACTTCAAATTCTGGATTTGGTTAGCAATCCAACGGCCGAATGAATTGACGCCTTCGATATTATGGACGTAAGAGTTAATACGGACCATTTTGGCAAGATCTTCTTCCATAGTGACCAAATTGCCGCGCAGGTAGCTTCTGAGTCGTACATTAATAGGTGGTGTATTGTTTTTGGTAGGGCTTTGAGAGAGTAGATCCTTATCGGTCGACACTTGATCCATTTGTTGATCCCCAAAATACCGTTCGACAGCCACATCTAACATGCGATTAACCAGGGATTCATATGTATATCCAGCAGCTTTGGCTGCCGCAACGTAAGTCCCAGTAAGCCCCAGGCTGGCCATTGAATTTAATTCCAAAACATAGAGATTATTATTTTCATCCATGCGGAAATCGATTCGGCAGAAATCATAAATGCCAAGGACGCGTGCGGTTTCCTTGGCGAGTCGTCTTAACTCTTCAGCGAGGTCATCGTCAATAAGTGCCGGACATATTTTTGCTTTGGGTGTTTTTAGTTTGTCATCCAGGCTTTGGATTGCATTAGGGTCTCCTCCCAGGTCAATC
>JAJFJH010000178.1 GCA_021774155.1 Nitrosomonas sp. | reverse complement strand
GGTACTTCTAGTCCTTCTCATCTCATTGAAAATGGCTTTGAAATGTAAAAATTACCCATCCAAAACATGATAGTTCCTGTCCAACCGTCTAATTAATACACAACGCATAAACTTATTCTAAAGAAAATGGAAACATTAAGTGAATAATTTGGCTGCGCAACTTGCATTTCTTGCGCTTTTATTATTGTTTTTAAATCCTTTATTTGCAAATGCCGAGATTGACATTTTTTCGTTGGATTTAGAGCAATTATCAAATATCAAGGTTGTTTCAGTCAGTAAGAAATCTCAAACACTTTTGCAAACAGCTGCCGCCGTCCACGTTATTTCACAGGATGATATTCAACGCTCTGGCGCCACTTCGTTACCAGAAGTGCTGCGTGGCGTCCCGGGAGTGCAGGTTGCCCAAGTTGATGCCAACAAGTGGGCTGTTTCCATCCGTGGTTTTAATGATCGTTTTGCCAACAAATTACTGGTTATGGTTGATGGGCGCAGTGTTTACTCGCCACTATTTTCGGGCGTATTCTGGAATATGCAAGATATGATTCTAGAAGATATTGACCGTATTGAGGTCATACGTGGACCTGGTGGCACCATGTGGGGTGCCAATGCCGTCAATGGTGTGATCAATATTCTCACGAAAAATGCGGATGAAACCCAAGGGACAATGATCAACTTTACTGGCGGCTCCCAGGAACGAAATATTAGCGCACGTTATGGCGGTAAAATAAACGACCAAACCAGCTTTCGACTATTCGCCAAAGGCAAACATGTTGAAAGCTTTAATGATTCGTCACAACAACCGGCCAATGACCAATGGCGAAATTTCACAACTGGTTTCCGTGTCGATGGCAATTTGGATGCCAATAACAATTGGATGTTACAAGGTGGTTATGCCGTCGGAACAGCTAATCAGCTTGCATTCACCGATATACTCTCTCGCAACGTTAGCAGCGCGCTTGAAGACAAGATTGACAACCAAACTGGAAATATCCTATTTCGCTGGGAAAACCAACAGTCAGAAGACAATCAATGGCGCTTTCAGGCTTATTATGATTACTTTAAACGTCGTAGCGTAGGTGTAACGAATGAAGTGAATACTCTGGATCTTGAAATCCAAAATCAGTTGAGTTTTTTTGAAAAGCATGCGGTCATTTGGGGCCTCGGTTATCGCGGTGTTTTTGATAAACTAGATTCCAATTCTATTTTTTCTATCAATCCAGAACAGCGCTTTGCTAATACCTTCAGTGCCTTCATTCAGGATGAAATTAGGTTAACGCAAGCAGTAAGCTTCACACTGGGTTCAAAAATTGAACATAATAGTTTTAGTGGATTTGAATTTCAGCCTAATACCCGACTACTATGGGAAATTAACGATAGGAACAGTATCTGGGCTGCCGCTTCACGCGCGGTACGAATACCTTCTCGAACAGAGAGTGATTTCCGAGTCAATCTTCAAACGATACCAAGCCGAAATCCTTTTGTTCCGCCCACCATGATCAGTGCTATTGGCAACAAAAGCCTTAACTCGGAAAAAGTCTATGCGTTTGAACTAGGCTACCGTAGCCAGCTAACTGATACATTTACCCTAGATACGGCCTTATTTTATAACTATTACGATGATTTAATTAATTATGATTTGAACATTGTTGGAATTGAACAACAACCTACACCTGCGCATTTATTAGTTTCTAACAATTTTGTCAATAAAATGACGGCATCGACTTATGGTGCAGAAATAAGCACAAATTGGCAAATTACCAGCTTCTGGCAGTTATCCACCAGCTATAGTTGGTTTAAATTAGATGCACAGACAAAAAATATCGATTCTGCAAATGATGTTATTCGTAAAGAGAATTCAGATCCACGCCATCAATTTTCAGTCCGCTCCAATATACAATTACCGTATAACATTGAATTTAATAGTTTATTTTACTACACTGATCGACTGCAAGCACACAATGTAACTGCTCAGGCGCGTCTTGATTTAAGGCTGGCATGGTCACCGACACCCATGCTGGAATTGTCAGTCGTTGCACAAAATATCACAAATAAACAGCATCAAGAATTTACTGCTCGGGATATATACCACAGCGATATCCCACGAAGCGCATATGGAAGAATAACACTCAGATTCTGAGCGTAACGAATAAAATATTTTCTCAAAACCTTCAAATTCTTATAAGCAAAATACTGATTTGGATTTTTTACTAGCACATGTTCCACAGTACAAATGATCTCATGCTTGGTATGCCAATGAGTGGTCAAAGGCTTTGTGCATGTCAGAATTCACTTGATACTTATTTACTCTAGCTTGCCGTTGAAGTAATGAAAAAGCTCAAAGGTTACGCTTTATTTATTTTACTCAGCAGATTCATTCAGCTGGGTTATACACCATTGGTGCAAGCAGAGAGGGTGCCTGAACATCCGCCAAGAAGGTGTCACCATTAACTTCATTTTAGAGAATTCAAAAATCAAGTTAGACGTTAACTTGGTAGCGGCTAAAACTTCAAGATTAAGTTTCGGCTCACAATTACTACGTTTTGCTAGAGAGGTTCATAAATAATGCAAAAGCACACTTCGGTTGCCATTACACTACGCAAAAAGTTACAACGAATTAGTTTAATTACACTAAGCATGGCGATGCTGCTGATTACATTACTCACGATAGTGAGTAATTTCGTCATTGGTTCGTATGCCTTAATTGAATCCAGTGAGTCGAAAGCAAAATTGTTAACTGATAACGCCGCGCCCGCACTAATGTTTCAAGACCTCGGCTCCGCCCAGCAGTTTCTGGAAGCTTTAAGTAATTCCAAGGAAGTCCAAGTTGCGGCTATTTACAGCGAGGAAGGGATTAGATTTGTAGATTATTCAATAAATAATCAATCAGTTCCAACATCTTTGGCTTCTATGGAAGAAACCATTATCAAAGATATTCGACACATCACCTTCATTCAACCCATTGTTTTTCAAAATCAATTAGTAGGTGGCCTTTATTTAAAGATTAGTCTGGTTCCTCTTTACTGGCAGCTATTATGGCAAGTTATTTTTACCATTTTAGCTGCAAGCATTTCCCTGCTTGCTTCTTATTACATAGTACAACGACTTAACAAATCGGTATTAAGCCCACTCACTAACTTATCAAAGATCATGGAGCAGATATCCATTGAATCTGACTATTTAGCACGTGCCAAGCCTTGCAATATTATTGAATTGAACGCACTTGCTAATGGGTTTAACAGAATGTTAGATGGTATCCAAGAGCGTGATACACAGCTAGCCAATAATCTGAATCATCTCGAAGCAGAGGTAACAAAACGCACCCATGATCTACAACTAAAAACCAATGAAGCTTATCAATTGGCCGAAAAAGCTCAGGCGGCGAGTAAAGCCAAAAGTGAATTCCTCGCCACCATGAGTCACGAGATACGTACACCTATGAATGGTGTGCTAGGCATGACTGAATTGTTATTGGCTACCGAATTGAATATCCGCCAGCAACGTCTAGCTGACATTGCTTATCGTTCAGCTGAGTCTTTGTTAGGGATCATTAATAATATTTTGGATTTTTCCAAAATCGAATCAGGAAAATTTCAACTCATCAGTAACGACTTTGATCTACGCGAGCTACTAGAAGACACGGCTGAAATTATGGCAACCCAAGCACATCATAAAGGTCTGGAATTAGTGTTAAAGATACCGGTTGATTTACACGGTATTGTTCGAGGTGATGTGGAACGACTACGGCAAGTATTGGTTAATCTATTGGGTAACGCGATCAAGTTTACTATTCACGGCGAAATACACTTAAAAGTCAGTTGGAATAACCAAAGTGATTCTGATAAGTACATGCATGTGCTGTTTGAAGTCACCGATACGGGCCCTGGTATTGCCTCTGATCAACAAGAAAATATTTTTGAAAGTTTTACCCAGGTTGACGGTTCTATTACCCGTCGCTATGGGGGAACCGGTCTGGGGCTGAGTATTTCCAAACAACTCGTGGGAATGATGGGAGGCGAACTCAGATTGACCAGCACTTTCGGTCAAGGTGCCTGTTTTAGCTTTAGCCTCGATCTGGAACGCAGAGCACAATTATTAACCAAGAAGGCCGATATTTCTGCCTTACAAGGAATTAACATACTGGTGGTGGATGATAACGCGACCAATCGCGAAATCTTATCCGAGCAACTCAGCTACTGGGGCGTAAATTGTTATTGTGCGTCAAGTGGTGCGCAAGCTCTGAACCATTTGTTGGATATTAAACAGAGTAATAAATCTTATCAAATTGCGCTACTGGATTGGCATATGCCGGAGATGGATGGCATGACGCTAGCCAAAGCGATTCATGATGAGCCGCTGCTACAACCACTGCCGCTAGTGATGTTAAGCTCGGACAGCGTGACCTTTGATCATGACCAAAGTGAGCGCTATGGCATTAATTATTTTCTAAATAAACCTGTCATCCAACAAAAACTTCTGGATTGTCTGCTTAATCTCGTAGGTTCATTAAACAACTCATCGCAAAATCAAACAAAACTGGATCATAGTCAGACTTCTAAACTCACAGGAAAAATTCTGCTAGCTGAGGACAATATAGTTAATCAGGAGGTCGGCCTAGGGATGTTGCGTGCTATCGGATGTCAGGTCGAAGTGGTTAATAATGGCCTGGAAGCCATGAATGCCGCAGCTGATAATTCCTATGAGTTAATCCTAATGGACTGCCATATGCCAGAAATGGATGGTTTTCAAGCGACCATCAACATACGTGAACGTGAGGGTGCCCAGAGCGAGCAATGTCGCGTGCCGATTATTGCATTAACCGCTGACGTCCAAAAAGGGATCGTTGAGCAGTGTTTGGATGTAGGTATGGATGACTATCTCAGTAAACCATTTAACAAAAAACAATTACAAGAAATGCTGCAAAAATGGTTACCATTAAAACATGGAGAATCAATAAAATCTTCACTAACAAAAATTCCCTCGAATGCCGAACCTATTAATGTCTTAAATTCAACTGCACTCGACAATTTACGCGAAATCACCACTGAGACTGGCGAGAATTTGCTCTCTAAAGCAATTGCCTTATTTGTGAATTCTGCACCTAAAGAAATGGATGCGTTGCAGCATGCATTGGATCAAGAAGATAGTCTTGCATTGACTAAGATTGCACATAGCTTTAAATCGGCCTGTGCTAATCTCGGCGCTCAATCATTAGCCGATTGCGCAGCGTCAATTGAAGCTATTGCAAAGCAAGGGCAAATTTTGGGTGCCGATACTCTATTGAAGAGAATCAAATCCGACCTCCCTAATATTTTGTCGGCCTTAAACCAAGAAATTGACGAATCTTCAGCGGAAGTTATGCCCCAGCCCACAACAAAAACGCAATTCTCAAAACAGAACAAACGTATCTTGTTGGTGGATGACGACGCCAGCTTTCGCATTATCACCGCCTCGGTATTAACTGCGTCGGCATTTATCGTCGATGAAGCAGAAAATGGTTTGCAAGCACTTGAAAAAGTTAAGCAGCAGAAGCCAGACCTGATTATGCTGGATGCGCTTATGGATGAACTCGATGGTTTTGAAGCCTGTCGGTTACTGCGCGAAAATCCAGACATAAAGGATGTGCCAATCATTATGTCAACAGGTCTGGGTGATATTGATTCTATCAATCGCGCTTTCGAATCCGGAGCGACCGACTTCATGGTTAAGCCACTTAACTATCCTATTTTAATCCATCGCTTGTGGTTTATTCTAAGAGCAGATGAAAACGCTAGTGCGCTCAGGAACAGCAAACACCAACTTTCCGCTGCTCAACGTATAGCGCGTTTGGGATATTGGGTTTGGGATGTAAAAAATAATCACTTTCAGATTTCGGAACAATTAGCAGAGTTATGCGGCATTAATCTACAGGCATTTGATTCAAGCTTGGAAGGGTTTGTACGTCTAATTAATTCAGAAGACCGGGAAATGGTCAAAAACATGATCATGGCAGCACCCTATAATAAATCCATTCAGCATATTGACTATCGATTACAAACATCCGAATCCAAATCCATCTTCGTTCACCAAGAGATGGTCAAGATAACAGAAAATAATCAAGCAAAAATTACCGGAACGGTCCAAGATGTCAGTCAAAAAAAGGAAAGTGAGAAACAAATTCATCATCTTGCTTATTTTGATAATCTAACCGGAATCCCGAGCAGAAGCTATTATCAAGAACGTATTCTAACTATTATCCAGACAGCCAACAATCGTAACGAGCAGTTTGCATTTTTATTTCTTGACTTAGATGGCTTTAAAGATATCAATGACAGCTTTGGCCACAATCTGGGTGACCAACTTTTGAAAGTAATTGCGGAACGTTTGCAAGAAATAATACGAGACGAAGATTTTGCTGCGCGTTTAGGTGGTGATGAATTTTGTATTATCCTAAACAATATTAAAGACATTGAGTCTGTTGCTGATGTGGCTAATCGTTCTTTGCAAATAATAAATGCACCCTTATTTCTGAACAATCACCAGATAAAACCACGTGTCAGCATTGGTATCGCTATTTATCCGCTTGATGGAGATGATGAAGTGGCGTTGTTAAAAGCCGCCGATACAGCAATGTATGCTGCTAAGGATGCGGGCAAACAATGTTATGTTTTCTATTCAAAGGACATGGCCGTTCAAGCCATATCCCGTTTAGAAAAAGAACAGATGTTACGCGAAGCCATTGATAAAGAACAATTCATACTTTACTTTCAACCACAAATATCTCTGAGCACAGGAAGTATGATTGGAGTTGAAGCATTAGCACGATGGATACACCCCGAAAAAGGCTTTATTCCTCCAAGTGAATTTATCCCGCTTATTGAGAAATTAGGCTTGATGGTTGACTTCAGCAATTGGGTACTTAAAACAGTATGCGAGCAAATAGCGCAATGGCATAAAGCTGGCTTACCTTATCTGCA
>JAJFJH010000177.1 GCA_021774155.1 Nitrosomonas sp. | reverse complement strand
TTTGGCACAAAGAAATTGAAGAAAAATCCGTCACTTTTTTGTGTTGTTTGTCAAAACTGAGAACTAGACAGGCCATAACAACCAGCCTGCGATAAAGCCTAATAGCACCATTAACGCTGGCAACCAACCAGCAACTGACGCGGTTTCAATGACCGCAAAACTTAAAACCGCCACAAGCACTGTCAGCCCTGCAAAGATAACGTAATTCCACGGAAACGTCAGATAACCGAAGCCAGGTTTCATTCCTTCGAAAGGATGAAACCAGTGCCCCATGAACAATGCTACCGTCCAGGCGATAAATGGTGTGGCATTAGAACTCCGAACAGCGTTTACCAGATCGTTAGTCGTTGTCTCAGACACCAGAATCGCATCCATCAACACAACCGTGATAGGTCCCAGGGCAACGCCAAACTGTATCATGAATTTTTTGCTTAACATGGTATTCTCCTACGCTGGCCAAGTCAGAATGCCAACAATATAGCCCAGTGTTACTACCAACCATGGCCAGATTCTTTTTCCTCTGCGTCGCAATATATCGCCCAGCACAATAATGCCCCAAGTGGCGGTCATTAACACGATGACTCCCCAGATTCCCAGGGGGGATTGCAGTTGTTCAACAGGATGAAACCAACGTCCCATATATACTGACAAGGCCCAGGGATAAAATGTCGTGCCAACCGTGCTGGCACGCAACAGCTCACTGAAAGTATTGCCTTCAATGTTATCAGCGAAAGAAGCAATGGCGGTCAGTACCAATAATGTCGCTACAAATATGGCGCCAAGTATACCCAGCACCCACCCGCCCACAGGCGTATTGATCAAGTGTGGCGAGAATAGAGCCAAGGCCGAAGCCACAGTTAACGATAAAAACAAAATGAGATTCGTGGTAATCTGAAATGTGCGGTCGCTTCCAGTCATGTCAATCTCCCTGTATACATTCAGCTCTTAACAGATCGCTGGTGAAATCCAACGCAGGTCACACAATCGCACAAATTATCGTACACCCGCTAACTATCATATGCAAATAAGACTTGAATTTTTGTGGCGCATTAGTCGCATTGTTGGGTCTAGATTAGTAGGTTACAAATATAGACCGGATCCCGTTGCCCACACCGTTGCCCGCAGATTGTCGTTTTGCTTCTGCTGTAAAATTTTCTGCCTGTGTGTCAGTAACTTTGGGGCTAGCAGTCATGGGTCTGTTGGTTCTAATACTTCATTAAACTCAAGTCGAGTCTCTTCAATAGACTCAAGAATCTGTTGTTTAAATGCTTCACGAGAAAAGGTTTCTTCAAGCATTAACAAGAGTTTTTCAACCGTCAAACCAATGGTAACACCACCGACGATACCACCCAGTGTCGCACCTATTGCCGTGCCAACTCCAGGGAAAATTGAACCGACTGCCGCGCCCGTTGCTGCGCCAGCAGCTGTACCACCTAATGCACCAGCCACCTTGGCTGTCGTTACTTTTACTAACGCCTGAGCACCCAGTTTAATAGCGCCCTTTGCCGCTACCTTAGCGGTTATCTTTCCGGCAATTACACCGGTCACAGCACCCGCCGTACCCATGCTACCCGAAATCAATATGCGATTTTCCATATTGACAATAACACTGTGATTGGGTGGTTCTTGCATAGCAACAAGTGACGATTGTTTGATGATATCAAGCTGTGCTGTCATGGGTTGAAGACGATTCTCAATGAGTATTTGGTCGACCTTTTTAAGATACTTTGCTTGCAATTGCTCATTCATCCGAAAAGCTTGATCAATAGATTTCTGTACCGGTCCGAACGCATTGCCTCGCATGAGATGAGCTTGCAGTGTTTTAACCATCCATTCTTCAAGTGCACCGGTTGCCAATGCCACGATACGTTCATATTCTGCAGGTAAGCTGTAATACCAGTCTAAGTAGTCGTCAACATTCTCGGTCATTTTTTGAAAGCCGGTATCTGAGGCGAGCCTCAATTCATTGATGGAAACATCTAATTCACTCATACCATCGAGATAAGCGCGTTGGATTTGTTTTGATGTACCTGGTTTATAGTAATCTTCCCCGATCATTTCTACCGTTTCAATGATAAGCGTTCGTGATTGATGAAACTGTTTAACAAACTGCGGATTGGTACGTAACCAACCATCAAGATAAACCGTGGTCGGTACGTAAATAAAAAACACAAAGACAGTCGCAAATGCCGAAGTGATTGCGAAAGATTGCGGTGGCAATTTTGGTGGTCGATCGGTGTCTTGTATTGGCCCAAGTATGCGGCGATATTCAGAAGGAGGAAGCATAAAACTAGAAAGGGCGAGTGAAATATTGTAGAAAATCGTTAAACTGCCCAAAAAGACAAATCCCAGGTAAGCCGCCCCATTTAGCAAATATAAATTGCCTAGCACATAACTTCTAAGCTCCACAAGAAGGCTCAATAAGCGTGCTGTTTCAATAACTAAAACACTATTACTCATGCCGTTGCTTTGAATTCCCTCATGAACAGCATCCGCCAATGAGGCATGTTGATGGTTCTCACCTACAAATATCTGTAATAAAACATAACCTATGGCCATGACTAGCGCTGTGCACCAGCGTGTCCACGCGAGGGATTTATGCGCTGCGATATACGGCTTATATTCTCGCGCGGCAATGGGCGAAAAAAAAGTGTAAATAATGGCAAATACGGGTATGGCAATAAACAAGGCCGTCCATTCTAATGTCTTTGTGGCACCAAGATAAAGCAACAGTAGAAATGCAAATGTAACAGCCCAAAGCAACCACCCTATATACGCTAAAAATCTACGGTTTAGAAACCAATGCAAAATGCCTTTATGATGAAATTGGCTCAAACGGTGAATTTGTTGCATGGTGACCGCATAGGTGGCGGCAAGATATAGCGGCAACCCAAGCAATAGGGTAGTTAGTAAAGCAAACCACAATCCAAGGTCAAGAATTAAACGGCCCGCATAAATTGCAAAAGCTAACCAGATGATGGAAAGACAAGAATAGC
>JAJFJH010000176.1 GCA_021774155.1 Nitrosomonas sp. | reverse complement strand
ATCCCATCGAGCTATTTCTTCTTGCGTAATGGTCGCTAACCAATTCGTCACTTCATCTTGATTGGTTTTATAGAGTCTTGTTAGATCGTATAGGGCTGTTACATCGGAACAACGACCTGACATATATGCCTCTGCTATTGGATCAGGCAAATCAAGTAATGCGGCATGCATAGTGATATAGGGATTCGTTTTACCAAGCATTTTTGCAATTGCGGTCTTGGTTATACCTGCAGCAAGTTGTCGCCCAACAAAGTCAGCAATTTCTCTGGAAGTTAAATTATCCCTTTGCAGGTTCTCAATCACCTGATCGGCTTCACTGTAATCAGTATCAATAAATGCAGGGATTTTTTTTAACCCTGCACTGACACTAGCACGATAGCGCCTGGCGCCATGATTAATAATATAGGTTCCAGGGTTGTCTGGATTGGGGCGTACAGAAATAGGTGATTTCACCCCGCGTAATTTAACAGTTACTGCTAACTCCCTTAATGTGTCCTTGTTAAACTCTTTTCTTGGCTGATTGCTATCTTCACTAATAAGATTGATGTCAATTTCTGTTGCACCCTGGGGCGCAACATGTATTTTGTTCGTTCTTCTTTTTTTATCTATCATCGGGTAAATTTATAGACTGTAAAATAAAGGCCATCGTTATATCTGTTATTAAACAATTCATTAAATTATTTTATTTCAATAGGTTGAATTTATTCTTTTCTGTAACATTATTATATAACGAATACATTCCATTAAAAAAACAAACAACTCATTTCCACAAACAGGTTTAATACAAATAAAACATTTATCAAAAGCTAATTATGCATGTTTTAGATTAGAATAGCAGTAAAATTGTCGGAGATTGACGACAAATTTAAGCTGCTTAAACCCTAAAAACGACAAAGTTATTGTATGTACAATTTAATATTAATAACAAATATCCTGCGTATCCTCGAAGAAAAGGATATGACCAAATCAGAATTGGCCGAGAAAGCTGGCATCTCCATCTCTTTTTTTACTGATCTGACCAATGGTAAAGCCAATCCATCACTCCGGTTCCTGGAGACGATTTCACAAGCACTGGAAACCCCATTGACGATGTTGCTGGATAGCTCAGATATGGATGCCGCCGATCTTGAGACGCTGGCCAATCGAAAGATTGGCAGTCTGCCCAAGGGCTTTGTCTGGAAAGGCGCTGTTTTAAGTGAGTATGAAGCTTATCAGGTTGAGCAATGGGATAAAAAGAACAAAGCAATCTTAGCGAAGGTTGCAAATAAAAATACGAAATAAATAAAAATCTTACAAAAAGTATTGCAAGAAACTTAATTTCGTTATATCGTATTGTCATGTGTCGTTTATTTAGGTGCCGACATGACAATGCCAGATCAAAGTCCAAACATCACAACGGTTAAAGACCGTGCAAAACGCAAGCTAGAGCGCGATGCAAGGGAAATACTGTGTGCATTACAAGACCCTGAAACCGTTGAAATCATGGTCAATGCCGATGGACGCATTTGGCAAGAAAAACTTGGTCAAAAGATACAACACATCGGCAATCTACAAGCCGCCCAGACTGAAGCCGTCATCAAAACAGTCGCCGGTTTCCACGGCAAAGAAGTCACCCGAATCAATCCAATCATTGAAGGCGAATTTCCACTAGATAATTCACGCTTTGCAGGGCAATTACCACCTGTTGTCACCTCCCCTACTTTCGCCATCCGTAAGAAAGCTGTCGCAATCTTTACACTCGATCAATATGTTGAATCAAATGTTCTAACGCGAAAGTATTACAACATTCTCAAAGACTCCGTACGCCAGCACCGTAACATTTTAGTGATTGGTGGTACTGGCTCAGGCAAGACCACATTAATCAACGCCATCATCCATGAAATGGTCGAGCAAGATCCGGATGAGCGCATTTTTATTATAGAAGACACTGGTGAGATCCAATGTGCAGCACAGAATGCTGTTCAGTACCACACCACGTTGGATGTCAGCATGACGCAATTACTAAAAACAACCTTGCGCATGCGACCCGACCGTATTCTTGTTGGCGAAGTTCGGGGTGCAGAAGCTCTGGATTTGTTGGACGCCTGGAACACCGGTCATGAAGGTGGTGCGGCCACACTACATGCCAATGACGCGCTATCAGGCTTAACCCGCCTGGAATCCCTGATCTCTCGCAATCAATCTGCACCCAAAGAAATCATGCCATTAATCGCAGAAGCGGTAGATATTGTTGTGCATATCACACGCACCCCAAAAGGCCGGGAGATCAAACAAATTATCGAAGTACAAGGTTTTAGAAGAGGAATTTATCAAATCAAGAAGTGGTAAATAATCAATAGGAGACAGCAAATGAAACTGATTCATTCTCAGAAAAATGCTCAACCCTTTTATCTCTTTACACTCATGTTGTTCCTGTGCCTTTTAATGCTTGCTGACAGTGCATTAGCGTCCGTCGGCGGCGGTGGTCAACTACCGTATGAATCCTGGTTAGTAAATCTCCGGTCTTCTGTTACCGGCCCGGTGGCGTTTACCTTGTCCATCGTCGGGATTGTTGTCGCAGGCGGCATACTGATATTCGGTGGTGAACTCAATGCATTCTTCCGCACCCTGATTTTTATAGTGTTGGTTATGGCGTTATTGATTGGCGCAAACAACATTATGACTAATCTGTTTGGTGGTGCTGTCATCCCCGGTGGAATACCTATAGACAATACACTAATCCTTAACACACCTGAGTAAGGAGGAAGTTTGTCATGGCGCTACGAACCATACCGATTCGACAATCCGGTAATCGGCCAAACCTATTCATGGGTGGTGACCGTGAACTGGTGATGTTCTCGATCCTGATTGCAGCGACGTCGATATTTGTAGCCATGGAGATCAAAACCACGCTGTTTGGTATTGCGTTGTGGACTTTTGCGCTGTTTGCACTGCGTCTAATGGCCAAGAATGATCCACAACTGCGCCATGTTTATCTGCGCCAGTATCGCTACAAAAAATACTATCCCGCACGCAGCACGCCTTTTTACATCAATACCATTCAACAGGAAAAACAGTTCCAATGATCCCCGCCATAACAATCCTCATTGCAATTATTGGCGCGTTACTTCTGTTGATATTGTTTGTGCGTATCCGCGAGGCAGAAAAAGAATTCAAACTGGATAAGCATCGCGCAAAAGATACTGGGTTTGCCGATCTGCTGATTTATGCCGCAGTGGTCGAAGATGGCGTGATTGTTGGTAAAAACGGTGCATTAATGGCCGCCTGGATAATATGTGGTGATGATACTGCCAGCAGCACAAATAATGAACGCGAGAGTGTGTCATTTCGCATTAATCAGGCGTTATCACGTTTGGGTAATGGCTGGATGATCCATGTCGATGCGGTGCGCAAACCTGCGCAGAGTTATAGTGAACAAGCATTATCCAACTATCCCGATGCAGTATCTGCGGCAATTGATCAGGAACGACGTAAATTGTTTCAGCGTATCGGCACAATGTACGAGAGTTGCTTTGTTCTGACCATCACGTATCTGCCACCATTGTTGGCACAGCGTAAGTTTGTTGATCTGATGTTTGAAGATGATACACAGGCACCAGACCAAAAAGCGCGCACGAAAGGATTGCTGGATCATTTTAATCGCGAATGCACAAATTTTGAATCCAGATTATCCAGTGCCTTTCACATGACGCGCTTAAAAAGCAAAAGGCAGGTTCAAGAAGATGGTTCAACAATCACCCATGATGACTTCCTGCAATGGTTGCAGTTATGCATTACCGGATTGGATCACCCGATGGTGTTACCTGCCAACCCAATGTACTTGGACACGATATTGGGTGGTCAGGAAATGTGGGGTGGCGTGGTACCTAAAGTTGGCCGCAACTTTGTTCAGGTGGTATCCATTGAGGGTTTTCCATTAGAGTCATCACCCGGCATGTTAAATCTGCTATCAGAATTGCCAGGTGTTTATCGCTGGTCTTCACGCTTTATCTTTCTGGATTCACATGAGGCGGTCGCGCATCTGGAACAATTCCGCAAAAAATGGAAACAAAAGATTCGCGGCTTCTTTGATCAAGTATTTAATTTGCAAAGCAGTAACATTGATGAAGACGCGATGAACATGACCGAAGATGCGCAATCAGCGATTGCAGACACAAACAGCGGTGTTGTCGGCCAGGGCTACTATACCAGTGTCGTTGTATTAATGATGGAAGACCGGGTAGAACTCGAAGAAGCAGGCCGTCGCGTCGAGAAAGCCATCAATCATCTGGGATTTGCTGCACGGGTTGAAACAATTAACACCATGGAAGCGTATTTGGGCAGTCTGCCTGGACATGGGGTCGAGAATGTACGCCGGCCGCTCATTAACACCATGAATCTGGCAGACCTATTACCAGTCAACACCATCTGGACAGGATTGGATAATGCACCATGTCCAATGTATCCACCCGATTCACCGCCATTGATGCATTGTGTTACCCAAGGTGCGACCCCATTTCGGTTAAATCTGCATGTACGTGATTTAGGCCATACCTTTATGTTTGGGCCAACGGGTGCAGGCAAATCCACACACTTAGCCCTTATAGCCGCACAAATGCGACGCTACAAGGGTATGTCCATTTATTGCTTTGACAAAGGCATGTCCATGTACCCATTGACCAAAGCGGTTGGTGGTCAACATTTCACCGTAGCGAGTGACGATGAATCGTTATCGTTTTGTCCGCTACAGTTTCTTAACTCAAAAGGAAACCGTGCCTGGGCGCTGGAATGGATTTGTATGATGGTTGAATTAAATGGTGTTGCTGTTACACCTGTGCAACGTAATGAGATCAGCTATGCCATTCAGAACATGTTTGAGAGTGGTGCAAAGACACTATCCGAATTTATTATCACGATACAGGATGAAGCCATTCGAGAAGTGTTACAGCAGTACACCATTGACGGCATGATGGGGCATTTGCTCGATGCTGAGCAAGATGGATTAACGCTATCGTCATTTACTACCTTCGAGATCGAGGAATTAATGAATCTCGGTGACAAATATGCATTACCGACCTTGTTGTATTTGTTTCGCCGTATAGAGCGCAGTTTGCACGGCCAGCCTACCGCGATCATTTTAGATGAAGCCTGGCTGATGCTCGGCCATCCGGTGTTTCGCGCCAAGATTCGCGAATGGCTCAAGGTCATGCGTAAAAACAATTGCCTGGTATTGATGGCTACGCAAAGCCTTTCGGATGCTGCAAACAGCGGAATTCTTGATGTCATTGTCGAATCCACGGCCACAAAAATATTCTTACCCAATGTATTTGCACGCGATGAAGAAGCCTCGGCGCTTTATCGGCGTATGGGTTTGAATTCACGCCAAATCGAAATACTGGCAAGCGCCATCCCAAAACAGCAATATTACTATGTGTCGGAGAATGGCCGCAGACTATATGATCTGGCACTTGGTTCTCTGGCGCTGGCTTTTGTAGGTTCCACTGATAAGGAATCCATTGCCACCATCAAGAACCTGTATGACCAGCATGGTGATGCATGGGTTAACGAATGGTTGGCAATTAAGGGTTTGACGCTATCCGATTATGGAGTAACCACATGAGTACGATCAAGGAGTTTTTTAAGTTAAGAATGGGTAAGAACCCGCGAACCAATGACGAAGCAATCGACGGTGGTCGTCGTGCAGGTGAAAACGAAAATCCTTATCTGTCAGCCCGGCGTACCTGGAATGACCATATGCGTTCAGTTCAAGCTTCGCGCAACATGTGGCAAATTCTCGCGCT
This sequence comes from Nitrosomonas sp., assembly GCA_021774155.1. Taxonomy (GTDB): domain Bacteria; phylum Pseudomonadota; class Gammaproteobacteria; order Burkholderiales; family Nitrosomonadaceae; genus Nitrosomonas. The sequence continues at coordinate 2,017 of JAJFJH010000176.1, read as the reverse complement.
ACTTTGTTTAATGATTGCACTGGCGGGGATTGGCGGTGTGGTTTATATCGGCAGTCAATCCAAATTCGTACCGTATGTGGTGCAAGTCAATAATCTGGGTGAGGCAGTGGCGGTTAATCGTGCGGATACAGCCGCTATTGCCGATCAACGCGTTATTCATGCATCTGTGGCCGCGTTTATTAATGATTTGCGTATGGTCACGCCTGATGTGGCGTTGCAGCGACGCGCCATCTTTCGTGCTTATGCCATGTTATCAACCAATGATCCGGCTACCGTAAAGGCAAATGAGTGGTTCAACAGTGATGAGAGCAGCAGTCCTTTTAAACGTGCTGAGACTGAAACCGTAAACGTGGAAATCATATCTGCGATTCCACAATCGCCGGAGACGTGGCAGGTGGATTGGTTAGAGAAGGTCTATGATCGGCAAGGACATTTGAGTGAACCACCATTTAAGATGCGTGCCTTGCTGCGCATCTATAGCATACCGCCAACACAAAACACCACAGAAGAACAGATCAGAAATAATCCATTGGGAATTTATGTCCAGGATTACTCCTGGTCAAAGCAAACATAAAGAGGCCGCCATGAATAATTTACGCTCTTTAATTGTACTGGGTCTATTGACAGGTTTTATGTTGCCCGTATTTGCATCTGCATCTACCGATGCGATATCTGAAGCATATTTCACCAACCAGAACCCAAAACTGACACCACAAGAACAAGCCGCTATTGCGTTAGCCAAAAGATGGCAGGCCAATAGCGCGAATGGTGCCAAACCGGTTGCAGGGCCGGATGGATCAATTCGTTTTTTATTTGGCTCTCAGCAACCAAGCATCGTCTGTGCAGTATTGCAGGTCTGCGATATCGAATTGCAACCTGGTGAACAAGTCAATTCCATCCACCTGGGCGACCAAGCACGCTGGTTGATTGAACCGGCAGTGACCGGCCAGGGTGCTGGCGAAGTGCAGCATTTGATTATTAAACCAATGGATGTTGGTTTGGAGACTTCATTGGTCGTGACCACTAACCGGCGCACCTATCATTTACGATTGCGTTCACACCGGCGTGAATTTATGCCGCGCATTAGCTTCACCTATCCTGAAGACGCGATGATGAAATGGGATGCGATCAAAGCCAGGAACAGCCATGCAATGGAGATCAAAAAGTCACGCGTCATGCCACAAACGGGTGAGTATTTAGGTGACCTGGATTTTGCGTACAAAGTGTCTGGTAATTCTGTCTGGAAGCCGGTACGTGTATATAACGACGGCCAGAAGACCATCATACAAATGCCTGCAATCATGGCACAGACAGAAGCACCGACTCTTCTATTATTGCGCAAGGAAGGCGGAATATTCAGCAAGGCTAAGACAGACATTATTAATTATCGCTTGCAAGGTGATCGCTATGTCGTGGATGCTTTGTTTGATAAAGCGGTTCTGATTGCCGGTGTCGGCAGTGATCAGGATCGGGTGACAATTACCAGGGAGAAATGATCATGCGACTGCAAATTTTAATTCTGGTCTTGTTATTTGTACTTGTTGGTTGCGCCACAACCCAGTATGGCAATCATGTACAAAATGATTCGTCCACCCATAATAAAGTCATGGCCGGTGATGCAGCCCACCAATTGTTACAACTTTATCCACCAGCCAGCACAAGATTTAATATGCGCCACGCAACTGAAGACTCCTTCGGAGTTGCCTTACTTGAGTATCTTCGTAGCGGCGGTTATGCGGTGCAGGAACATAAGCAGCAATCAAATCTGATAGAAACTGATGTCGATGCTGATACTGATGCTGATGCTGACGCTGATCAAGGCAATAAGCATATTGCACTTGCCTATATTCTTGATGAATCCAGTGAAATATACCGTCTCTCACTATTGATTGATGAGCAGAAATTAACGCGTGCTTATTCACCACATGAAGACACGATTTATGCTGCCGGTCATTGGTTGCGTATGGAATAGAGGAGCAGACAGATGTCTACAGACTCAAAACACTTATCGCCTGAT
>JAJFJH010000175.1 GCA_021774155.1 Nitrosomonas sp. | reverse complement strand
TTGGCGGGGTCCAAGCTGGCGGCAATTTCTAGCTGTATACGTCCGGCCTCAAGCTCGCCTTCGCGGATCAATGCCAAGCCCAAACCCAACCTGGGCATCGGGTCAGCTTGATCCAATAGAATGGCTTGGTTAAATACGGTTTTGGCATCTTCAGTATTAATTTGCAGTAAATAAGCAAAGCCTAATACCGTCCGAGTTTTAGCGATGTCGGGGTTTAAGTTGACTGCTTGTTGTGCGGCATCTAACGCTCGGTCTAATTGGCCTACTGACATTTGTAACTCTGCTAATCTCGCCCAAGCGAGTGCATTTTGTGAATCCAGTTTAACTGTCTCATGCACAGTAGCAAGTGCATCTTCGATGTCAAAGTGCGCTTGTTGAGCGTAAGAAAGGGCGAGTTTCGCTGTCGCTGAGGTAGGGTCTAGCTCAACGGCTTGCATTGCAAAATTTAGCGCCAGGCCTTTTTCATTTTGCACCACTGCAATGATAGTTTGTAGGGCATAAGCATCACTGTTGCTAGGTTCAAGCGTGAGCGCTTGTTCGATGCTAGCCGTTGCTTCATCAACACGTCCAACTGTTAATAAGTGCCCAGCTTGATGAATTAGGAAGTTAGCCGATTGCTCATCTTGTGGTGGCGGGTCAAGCAAGTCATTAATAATGGTCGGGTAGTGTAGCGCCCATTGCACGGCATCGGTTGGGCGGATGATTACTTCTTTCTGCGGCGCTTGGTCTCTATAAGTAACCGCTGCTTCGTTGTCAACGAGACGGAGGCTGCCTATATCGTTACTGGCGGTAACTTGGCCCTCATAAATAACAAGGCGTGTATTGTCGTCACTGACATTAACCAAAAACTCGGTGCCTTCTACATTTGCGTTAACAAATGGGGTTCTAACTTTAAAAGGGATGGGGGTGCGGGTAATGATGTGTATGACACCGTTTATTAAATCAAGTAATGATCTGGATTTGTCGGTTTGTATTTTGGGGAATGTGACCGTTGTTCTTTGGTTGAGCCTCAACATGCTTTCATTGCTCAGTCGAAGTGCTGCACGGCTATGCGAGCGTGTACGAATCCTGTCACCAGCGCATAGCACGGTATTCATTACCGCTGGCTCCCAATCGGTTTGCTCAGCGCGACGTAACTCAATAATGCCTTGCGCCGAAACAACGCGTGCCATTGTGGGTAGACATGGCTCTGTAGCATTAGCAACATTTGCAAAACTCAGTACTAGTACGATTAATAATACAAACCCTACGATGGGTGTTCTTTTATAATGCCGCAGTTCAATACCATTTGTCAGGTTTGTTCTCATGTTCTATCTTTATTTGGTGTAAAAATAGAGATGAAGGTATTGTTAAACCATCTACTCTACATAAGAAACAATATTTTGAGAGCTTTCTCCGACAATAAGTATATTACACGAGAAATATCATCCCTATCGTCGGTCCGGGTATAGATGAATTGATATTACGCAAACTAACTGCTAATTTAAAACAATATTGTTAAATACGTTGTGACTTTTATCACATTGCCCAATATTTAATATTTATTTGCCGTCGATTTTAATGGTGTGATGCCAAGTGTCAGTCAGTGGTTTTTGTTGCAATTGTTGGCAATAATCCAAAAAGAATTTCGTAGGCCCGTCTTCAGGATAGGTTTTGAGGATTTCTAGAAAAATTTTGCAGGCTTCATCTAATTGCTGCGATTGATAAGCATGTAAAGCCATGGCAAAGGTTTCGCACAACCACAATTGTTCGTCGGTTGCGGTGTGTTTTTGCGCGATTAATTCCGCCAAGTTCACAGAAGAATGTCTGCCTCTCAAGATAAAATCACCGAGTGGGCGTACCAGAAAGCCATCAAGGCCTTCGACAACTTCTGTTGAAATTAATAAACGCGTGCCCAGGTGTTTGTTAAGGCTCTGAATTCGGTTGGCTGTATTAATCGTATCACCGACAGCGTGGAATTCTTGATGATGTTCTGTGCCAATTCTACCGAGTGCCATTTCGCCAAAATTAAGTCCTATGCGGGTGTTTAGGGGAGACTTGTTGCTGTTTTTGTTGAAATTTTCTATTGCGTTCGCAAGATCAAGACAGGCGAGACATGCTTGTCTACGTAAATTTGCATTGGTGGTGGGTGCTGCCCAAATTGCGAGCATACCATCGCCGGCAATATCTAAGACATTTCCTTTATGTTGTTCAACAAGTGCAAATAAGACAAGATAGTATTCCTTCAACAATTCTCTTAGCTGCAAAGGGGTCATGTTTTCAGAAAGCGTCGTATACGTATCTACATCCGTTGCCAGACAAGTGCCAAAAACCGATTGATCGCTTGGAATGTCGGACCCCGTTCTCTTTACGATGTCGTCAATGACGCGTTCAGGTAGATAATATTCGATTGCGTGCACAATTCTTTGATGCTCTGATTTCTCATTAATATATTTCAGCGATATAAAACCGAATAAAGCTAAAGGCATCTGTAAAAAGAGTGGCACAATAAGTGGCAACCAAATACCGGCCTCTTTAAATTGATAGTATACGTTGAAGACATAGAACGCGATCAACAAGCCAACCAACACAATCGCCTTTCGATTAGGTAACAACAAAAAAGTAATACCCATTCCAAAGCCTAGAAGAAAAAGAATACCTAAGTTTCCTGCGGCAGATAGCGGTTGAACGGGGCGATTGTCTAGTAAATTAGCAAAAGCAGTTGCCACAATTTCAACACCGCTAATGTAAAGTCCGTCTATGCTAGAAAATGCCGTGTTGTAATCATCCCTTACTTTATCCTGCTCTGGCTGCGTCATAGCAGAGAAACCAACAAAAACAGCTTTGTCTTTCAGATCGGGCCATTCTGAAGGATCCATGCTGCTAAGCTGTAGCACTTGATAATAAGGGATGGTTTTTACGGTTCGAGGAGGGCCGTAGAAATTAAGATAACGCGTTGAATCGCCAGAATATAAATTTAATAATGAGATAATGAGACGTTTATCAAGGCGGTCTAGGCTTGGGTCGTGGCCTAATGCAGCTCTCATCTGTTGTTTAAGCTGCGGGTTATGGACAAACAGACTGCGCAATGTCAGAACGAGATCTTCGATGTCTGCCGTTTCCATATCGGCGGGTAATGTTCCCGTATATTTAGGATTAATATCATTTAGCAGTCGAACAAAATCATCATAAATCGGTATTGCAAAAACTTGTAGCGCCGAAGCGGCCATGGTCGGCACGTCGCCTGCACCTGTTTTGAAAGCCCAATAATTATTTACACGAGAGACTTTAGGTAATGGAAAGGGTGAATACGCCATGGCCGCATCAGCGATGATTGGCAAAAGTTGCGTCGGACCTTCTTTGCTGATGAAATAATGAATTTCATCA
>JAJFJH010000174.1 GCA_021774155.1 Nitrosomonas sp. | reverse complement strand
TGGTGGTTTCCGCCACGGGGCCGCGCACCTCGGCTTTGATTTCAACCGAACGGTTGGGCCGGGTTTCCCCCTGTATCCTCACATTGCTGGTAATGGGCGCCGCCACCATATGCATCACCCGCGCCTGCGTTTTCCGGGGTGGCTGCTGATCACCATTGGTGGCAATGGCCTGCGTCATACCGGGTGTCGGATCTGAAAATTGCCCGCTCAATACCCACAACCCCGCCAGGACGATGATCGAAAGGGCAACCACATAGGACCGTTTCATCTGCGTTATGAATTTTATCGTATTTTCGAAACTGAACATCAACAAATGACCCAATATAAAATTAAAAAACCTGCCTGGCCGGGCCATGTTAAAAATTTTAGCGCGGGCCAGCCCTTCATTCACCCTTGTGCTCCATTCCAAGCTCTTCAACCGAACTCTCATCTTCGCGTGAAATCGCTCGCAAAAGCTCCTGAAAACACCGAAAAACGCTGCTTGATCCTTTAAGGGCGCTTTAAGACTAACCCTTAAGCTTAAATGGAGTTTAAGACTACAGAATTTCTTGCGTGAAACTGCACTGTCAAAATAGGCCCATGAGTGAACACCATACCATCGCGACAAGTGCGCCTCTTCCGATCAAGGCGCGCAACCGGCTGAAACGCGAAGCCACCCAGGCGCAGATCATTCAGGCGTTCGAGCGCTTGTTACAGCGTGAAGGCGTCAGAGCCGTAGGCGTCAACAGCGTGGTCAAGGAAGCGGGTATCGGTAAGGGTCTGCTCTATAAATATTTTGGCGGTCTGCCAGGATTGGTCGAAGCCTGGGCGCGACAGGCGCAGCTTGTACCCGACTTCAAAAAATTTCTGGATTCGTCAAGTTTTTCACACAAACCTGTCGAAGAGCAGCTCATCCTTCTTGTTACGCATTATGCCAACGCCATCAAGCAAAGTGCCGTCATGGCGGAAATCCTCGCGGATGAACTTTTCGGACCATCGGATTTGTCCCGGGCGATGAGCGAGATGCGTACCCGATTTGGCCAGGAGATCATGACCGTGCTTTCCGAAAATCCCATCTTTGGCCATCCTCACAACCGGGCTTTAATGGTTGTTTTGCTGTCAAGTGTGCGATATTTGGCCTTGAGGGCGCGCTCATCCCCACATTTCATGGGGATTGATCTTGCCGCCGATGAGGGTTGGGAAGATGTCATGTCCATGATCGATATCATTGTCAGGGCGACAGCAGTGAACCTGATCAGGGAGGCAAAAGATGTTATTCCGCGACCCAACCCGGCGTAGAAAAAACAGACCCGTTCGAACGACAACCCCAACTCGGCGAAGACTGAAATGAACAAGATCCTTGAAGCGATTATCCTCAGATCCCGCACCGTGATCAGTGCGCTGGTGTTTCTGCTGATCGGCGGCATGATTGCCTATATCCAGATCCCCAAAGAGGCCGAGCCGGAACTGGCCATGCCCATCGTCATGGTCAGCGCGACTCATGAGGGCGTCTCCCCCGTGGATGCAGAACGGCTTCTGGTGCGGCCGCTTGAAGAGCAGTTCAAGAATCTGGATGCGGTCAAGCAGATTACGGCCAGCGCGTTTCAGGGCGGCGCGAGTGTCAATATCGAATTTGACGCCGGCGCCAATATCGACATCGCCCTTCAGGAAGTGCGCAACAAGGTAGACATGGCGCGGCCTGAAATGCCGGCCGAGATGGATGAACCCCGGGTTTCGGAAATGTCCATTTCCCGCTTTCCCATGATCATCGTAAACCTGTCTGGTGATCTGCAAGAACGCCAGTTGATGAGGTATGCGCGGGCGTTTCGCGATACCGTGCGCTCATTACCGGGAATTATGTCGGCCGATATTTCCGGTGTGCGTGAAGAGATCGTTGAAATTATCATCGACCCGGCGCGGGCGCAGAGCTACCAGCTGGACACCGGCGATTTAACGCAGCTTTTTTCTCGCGCCAACCGCGTCATACCTGCGGGAAGCATCGACACCGGACAGGGCAGTTTTTCGGTCACGGTTCCCGGTCTCTTTGAAGCATCGAGCGATATTCTCAATATGCCTGTGAAGGTCAGCGGCAATACCGTCGTGCGCGTACGCGATGTGGCGACCATCAAACGCACATTTAAGGATCCTGACACATTTGTCCGGGTGAACGGCGAGCGCGCCGTCGCCATCGAACTGATCAAGCGCACCGGCGAAAATATGATCAAAACGTCTGAAGCGGTGCACCGCCTGATCGAACGTGAACAGGCCAACTGGCCGAGCAACGTTACGGCGAACATCACAACCGATCAATCTTCGAGGGTCCGCGACCAAGTCGGTGGGCTACAGAACAATGTTCTGCTCGCCATCTTTCTGGTCATGGCGGCTGTCGTCGCCGCTCTGGGCGTGCGTGCGGGTCTGCTGGTCGGGATCGCCATTCCGGGCGCTTTTTTGACCGGTATCTTTTTTATCTCAATGATGGGCATGTCGGTCAACAATGTCGTCATGTTCGGGCTGATTCTGTCAGTGGGCATCCTGGTCGATGGCGCTATCGTGGTGACGGAATACGCCGACCGAAAAATGGTCGAAGGCTTTGACCGGCGTGAAGCCTATGTGATGGCGGCGCAGCGCATGGCCTGGCCCACGATTTCCTCCACCGCCACCACAATTGCCGCGTTTATCCCTCTGCTGCTCTGGCCCGGCATGATGGGGCAGATGATGCAATATATGCCGATCACGTTGATCTGCGTGCTGACCGGGTCTTTGCTGATGGCGCTTATTTTCACTCCCACTTTAGGCCGCCTGATCGGCCGCCCCAGCGATGTCGATCAACACGCCATGGCCATGCTCAGTGGCGAGGAGCAGGTCGATATCAAGAAACTGAGCGGCGCGACCCGGCAGTATGTGGCCATCCTTTCCTGGGCTCTGGATCACTCCAAGCGCGTCCTTCTTGGAACCGTGGTCCTGCTCTTCGCGGTGATCACATTTTATGTTTTCGCAAATAATGGCGTTTCCTTTTTCCCCGAAGGATCCGCCGACCGGGCGGCGCTGCTGATACACGGGCGGGGAAACCTGTCGGTTGAGGAAAAAGACGCCCTCATTAAAGAAGTAGAAGATCAACTCGTCGGCATCGATGGCATCAAGACGGTTTATTCACGGACCGGTGTCACCGGAGGGGGATCGGG
>JAJFJH010000173.1 GCA_021774155.1 Nitrosomonas sp. | reverse complement strand
AATCAAGGAAGCGCATGAAGTACAGATTGGCATTCGCCATGTCTTCAACCGATTCGTCGCTAAGACCGCCGTGCCAGACACCAACCAGCAACATTTTAAATAACAGCAGACCAGGATAGGCTGGGCGGCCTGTTACATCAGGTTTGGGAGAATAATGTTGGTTAATGACTTTTTCAATGGACTTCCAATCGATCAAATGGTCAATTTGATTCAGAAAACTTCCCTTGCGGGTGCGGCGGATGACATCAAAATCTGAAAAGCTCATAAGTTACCTTCAACCAACTGATTAAGAGGTGTATTTTATCATAAATCACACTCAGACCGGGGCTTTGCCGTGCAAAGGTCTCTGATGGTGTGTATGGTATGGGTATGATTGTGATGCCGTGGAAAATCTCATATCGGTCGTCTAACCAGACGGTAAAATACGTCTTTAGGCTTGGAGTCTACTTATCTAGACCTAACCCTGAGGCCTTGCAAAGGCTTGCCAGAAAAAAGAATGCTTTTCCTTTCAGGTAACGCCGGTTCTCTCGAGTGCCATAAATCGTATCTCCCAACACACTTTGCGAATATTGTCCGTAACACTGTTTGTAGGCTTCAACTTGTGCTGGCAGATCACCACCTTCATGGAAGGCATCCCAGCTGATGTGATCAACACTGGCAATGCCTTTTGTCTTTCTGACTTTCTTTCCCGGCTAAGCATGCTTAGAGCTATCAACCACTTTCCACGTTGCTGAACCCGTCAATACAAAGTAGTCGGTGTACTAGTCATATAGATCCGTGTCGCATCGGTATAAAAAACGCAATGCTTGCATAGCCAGCTCAGGAAATTCTATCGTCGGCGCTTCAGACGTCAATTTGACCCAGCGCATGAAGGCTCGTCTACCTTCTTCGGCTGTCAAAGTCCGCGCTGGACAAATAACCCTTTGCGATGGGTCATGTCGCATCATTTCAACATGTGCATTTAGTAATGAAGTAACAACCTCACCACATGATCTACGTGCACTTTCATTGGGTGATTCACATAGTTCAATAAATTTTTTACCGAGATGGATATTTTTTATTTCCGATTTTGATTCTACCTGCTCTGGTTCCACCGGTTTTAGTTCTAGCTTTATTTCTCCTGGTTTAAGCAGCTGTTCAGCAAATGATGTGGCAGTTAACATCCATAGTGCCAGGGGAAACAATAGAACAATATATTTCAGCCAGTTACACATAATAAACTCAGCATTATCTTAAATTAATTTGCACCAGATTACCTTAAAAAGACTTTTTTTAAAAATAAGTATCGCAATAGAAGTAGCTGAATTGATGTCAACACAGAACCAGCACCAATCAATTGGTGCAATCAATGAACATAGCATTGGATCTAATAGCAAGTCTTTTCTGTCTGGCTTGAACGTTGTACCAGCTGCTGGAATTTAAACGCTAAACTGATCTGAATTGAGCGTGATAGCGACCGGAAACGCAGTTATTCTGCGGCGTAGAGAGCGTGTACGTTCGATTCCAGTTCAGAGCTAGTTTAAAACCAGCAGGTGAGGTCTCGAGTACAAACTATACTTTTACTCAATTTCCCAAAGGTCAATAACCATAAGAGTTACAGGCTAAAATTTAACGTACCGGTGCAATGTTCAGGTTAGCATACTCTAAAACCTAAATTTCTCAGTTGACCTGCCGCATGAACACCCAATTATTTTATTAACCGAGCTTCAACCAATTCAAAACTGAACTACTACCGGCTGGCACCGGTAGGATCGAGTTTGGGCTAGAAGCCATAACTCTGCTTGAGATACATCGACCAAGGTATCAGACTGAAGTAGATCAACAACAGGAATTTTTGCCAGACCGCCATCAAAACTTGAATTGGAAACAATCTTGAACACCACGCCGGTGTTCCCAAAAGGCACCCTGGTTTCATTGCCCAACAAATAGATTTTACCATGCACATCCTGGGCAAAGCCTATAATGCTGCATCTTCAGAGTCTAGATAAGTAGACTGCTTATGACCCTGAAGATGCTTAGGCTATAGTGTTTATAGCAGATTTTAGTGGGTAGTAATGTCGTATTTTTCTGCGCGACATATCATTGTTATTGCTAGATAAAAATGTCATATTATCACGTTATGTGGCATTGCTTTTTGAATAATCGTAATGCATTTTTGTCAAATGAAAGGAAGGAGAATATGAGTAATAAGACAGAAAGAGATGTGGAGAAAAGTTATCCACTGCCCGATTTTATTTCAAAACTTCGCCGTCTTGCTGATTCGCTCGAAAAAGGTGAGCAGTTTGAAATTCAAATTGCGGGTGAACGAATATACGTTCCTGTTCGGGCAACTTACAATATCGAGCACGAAAGAGAAGAAGGCCAAGAAGAAATAGAGTTTCAGATAAAGTGGTCAAACGAGTAACTAAATGACTGGATGCCACATAGCAAGGTGTTTCCAGTCGGACGTTCCGCTTCGCGTCACTGAAGCACGACGTTAGATGCGCACGCTTATTGAAACGTTAGACGGAAAAGAGTAAGTAATGAGTATTTCCCTAAAGCGAGTGTACGAGCCGTCGGCAAAAACGGATGGCGTACGAGTCCTTGTAGACCGACTTTGGCCGCGCGGTGTAACAAAATCCAAGGCCAACATTGATCTTTGGGTTAAGGATTTGGCACCGTCAACGGAACTGCGGAAGTGGTTCGGGCACGATCCTGAAAAGTGGTCCGAGTTTCAAAAGAAGTATCGTGCGGAACTCAAGGGCAATCTGGCCTTGTCGGAAATCAGAACGCTATCCCGTCAAGGTAATGTAACCTTGATTTACGCAGCCAAGGATGAATTGCACAACCATGCGCTGATTCTCAAACAAGCTCTTGACCGTTGCGACTAACAATATTAGGCGGCAATTAACCTGTCCGAACCGGACAAGATAGTTGATAGAGATGCAATTTATTGCTTGAATTGAGGTTAGTAAAAGATAATGTTATGGTTGGCGTTGTAGCCTGAACGTACTGTAATAACAGGTTATTGTTAAATGTTTTGTCATTTTGAACAATATTTTTCCTGACTGAGGCAATTTATGCATATTAAAAAAATTATTCTTGTTGTATTTCTGAGTTTTTATATTTCAAGTTTGGCTGCATCTGAAATGGACAGTTCATCGGCATCTGACAGTATGAATGAGCAACGTGATGCGTCTAATAGCCCAACAACACAAGCGACTAAGACAGCTCCTTCAACGAGTGATGGTCAGACAACATCCAATCAAACTGCTGAGGCAGATAAAAAGCCGAGTATGGCGGATTATTGTCGGAAGCATACTTGCTAGTTAAAGTTAATTTAAGACCATACTAATAGCTTGGGGAATATCAATGAAATTGAAAACAATTCTTAGCAACATCATATTGACTTCTACATTTAGTGTAACCACTGTATTTGCTGCGCCACATTGGGCGCATGAAGAGCAAGAAGAATGGGGAGCAATTGAAGATGCCGAGCAATTGGTTGTGCCGCATATGTTTCCTTATGCCACCTGCGGTATTGGTAAGCATCAATCACCGGTCGACCTTGCAGCGCAGAGCCAAAAACAGAAATTAAACAACCTGAAAATCAATTATGGCGCTGACTTTCCGGTTTTTTACAATAGTGGTCATGGCGTGCAGGTCAATACTTCGCTTCAATATGAAGGTCGAATTAAAATTGGAAAAATGGCATATCCGTTAATACAATTTCATTTTCATGAGCCTAGCGAGCATGTTGTCAATGGCCAAACATTCCCTGCAGAATTACATTTTGTTCATGTTAGAGATGATGGAAAACTAGCCGTATTAGGTGTTCTAATTGAGGTCGGCGAAGAAAATGAGACATTTCAGACCATACTCGATAACATGCCGCACGAAGAAGGCGAGCGCAATGAAGGAACCGGTTTAAAAATTAAACCTGCGTCTTTGTTGCCTCGCAAGCATAAAAATCAATATTATTCGCTGGCAGGCTCCTTAACGACGCCGCCTTGTAGTGAAGGTGTTGAGTGGTATGTGTTTGCAGAGCCAATTAGTATCTCTAATGACCAGTTGGATCGACTTATTAGTTTTTACTCAGACAATGCAAGGCACCCTCAAGACTTGAATGGGCGAGTAGTTTCGACGTCAAAATGAAAGGAGTCATGATTGTTAATAGAAATAAGTCTTTTATGGTGTGTTCCATCTTAGGTGTGCATGGGCTTGATCGTTTTCCAGATCACGGACTTGACGAATTCAAACTGTATCCTGAAATATCAAGTTGGAGGAGCACTAGCCTCACGTCGCTCAACCGTATGCAATAACGCGGGCAATATAATCAATACACAAATCAACGTTAATAATATGCCAACCGCGAGTAGTAACCCCATGCTGGCTGTACCTTGGTGTGGGGAGAAAGCAAGACTGCCAAAGCCTACCACGGTTGTGAGTGCGCTATAGAAAATGGCGCGCGCGGTACTGGTGTGAAGTAAATTTTTATGGTTGTTATCGGTATTACGACTGCGGTGCACCATGTGAATGCTGGAGTCAATGCCGATACCTAGCAATAATGGTAAGGCGATGATGTTGGCGAAGTTGAACGGTATGCCTAGCCAGACGGTTGCGGCACTTGTAAATAAGGCGGCAAGTAATATTGGAATCAATACCAACACGGTTGAGGTGACATTTCTCAGTAATATAAGCAATGCTAAGACAACACCAATTAATGCCAGTGAGAAGGCGTGAATAAACGCATCGACGACGGCTTCACCGGCTTCTAAACTGATGACGGGTGGGCCGGTGACTTGTGGTGCTTTGAGTTGTATGGCGCGCACAAAACGTCGCAACGCGTCATTGTCATTAATATTTTCCGTAGGATAAATGGCGATGCGGAAAACATCATCGGAACTAAGCCAGTGAGAACTGAGTGCGTCAGGTATTTCTTGCTGTGTAAACGGTTGCGCTTCAAAAGCGATTTGCAGACGTTCAAGTGCTTCAGGTAATAAACCAAGCAAGTCGCGACTGACTGCATTGAGTAATTGATTAGTATCATTGGCAGTATTAAGTTGTCCTAACAATTGGCTCAATGATGCACTGAACGCTCGAATGGATATGCTGGCTGAATGATTGGGTTGCTCAGTAATGAATTGATTGAGTGCGTGACTCAATGTTTCAAGTGCTAAACGTTGTTGCGCAACCGTATAATTGCCAGCACCAATGGACGATGTGGAAAGCGCAATGGGGCCAAGTGTTAGTGCCATTTCATTAATTAAGAAATGTTTTATCTCTTGATCGACGGGGATAAGGTCGAAGAGGGTGACGACTTTGTCCACTTCAGGAAGATCAGTGAGTTGTTCAACAACTTGTTTGGCTTCTTGTTCGTCATCGGCAAGGGCGATGGCATGCCAGGGTGAATTTTCAGCATCGGCTAGCAATTCACGGAAAGTCAATACGGATTCTTTGTGAGGGTTGTTTAAATTTAGTAAATTGTAGTCAAACCGCATGTGAGGCAGCGCAAGAATAGTAGCGAGAAACGCCAATGAAGTGAGCGTATAAATTGTTTTATGTTGTTTTGAGGGTAGCGCTAGGATGCTGTCTAACCAACCTTCTTTAATCGCTGAAGTGCCGTTACGTGCGGGTAGGTAGCGCTGAATAGCGGGGGCAATGGTAAGGGTGACGATTAAGCTAATAATCATGCCGGTACCGGAAATGACACCTAATTCCGCGACACCCTCGTACGTGGTGGGCATAAAAGCATAGAAACCGATAGCGGTTGTAATGGCACATATCATTAATGCGCTACCCACATCGCCACCTGCGGTATATAGCGTGTCTAATATCGAGTTAGTGTTTGTTGTTAATTCTTGGTGTCGTAGCAGAAAATGAATCGCATAATCAACACCCAGGCCGATATACAGTACAGCAAAGGCGATGGAGATAAGATTGAGATGGCCAATGGCAAAAGCGGTGAATGTTGCAGTCAGTATTAATCCGAGAATTAAACTCAGTAAGACAGCGACAACGGCGCCGGTGGCTCTTAATGCCAAAAATAGCACGATAGCAACCAGCACCAAGGCGAGTATCCCCGCATCTTGTGCGCCGAGCATGGCGCTGTTTAATTCATCAAAAGCCAATGCAACACTGCCTGTGATGCGTAGTCTCTCAGACGCCTCATCCGTTATGCCCGTGGCGATGGCAGCCTCGCGAACCGCCGCAATGGGTTCTTCGGCGGCAAATAGTTGGGAGAAATCCAATTTGGGTCGAACCAAGATGAGTTCTTGGTAGGTGTCTTCTTGCATTTCTCCGGTGAACAGTGTTTGCCATGATAAGGCGCGTGGCGTGCCTGCAAGCCGTGCATCTAATGTGGCACCGACGCCGTCAAGTACCGGAGCTAAATCTAATACGCGGCCAGTGCGTAACTCATTGACGGCTTCGGTCAATACGTTTACAAAGGTATACAGTGTGGGGTCATCAGCAATGCGTGCGACCAAAGGTTGTGCGGCTGCTAGGCGGTCGGTGATATTTTCTAAGTCTGGAATGCTTTTATACAGCAAGCCATTGCGTTCAAGAAAAGGGTCTCCGCTGGAGAAATAGGCATCATAAACATGGGTGGTGTCTTCTTTAAGAACGGCTGTTAGACGCTTGGCTGTGGCGTAAGTTTGTTCGGGTGTTTGCGCGTCCAGCGCCAGTATTATGGTGTCTTTGTACTGGGGAAACTCGACCTTGTAACGTTCATGATTGATACGAAATGGCAGCTCTTCAGAGAGCATTTCAGTGGTGTCGGTATGTACGCCTAGGTTGTTTATCGTGTAGTTAATACTTGCCAGTGCGATCAGCATTGCGGCGAGTATGACCCATGCCGCGTTTTGATAAGCAAAAGCAGTCCAGCGCGCAAAGAAATGATAGCTGCTGCTGCGTGTTGTCACATCCACCATTATGGATATCCTTCGAGGTTTGTTTTAACGATGAGTTTTGACGGTTGGATGATTCTGAAATTGTTTAGATTTGTTCAGCTTCAATGATTTTTTCTTTTAGCATTTCAATCAATGCGGGGTAGCCATCCCGTTGCAAGATGGAACGATATTCTGTGCGTTTTATGGCTAACTCACTGACGCCTTTAGCCACGATATTAACAATGCGCCAACCAATGTCTTCTTGTCGCATGAGATAGCGCAAATCAACGGTGCTTTTGTCAGATTTGATTAAGTGTGTTCTAACTTCAATATGATTCTGAGGAAAAGGGCGGTTTTCCAGAATTTCAAATTGTTCTCCGTTATAGTCTTTGAATTGTGACGCATAGGTTGCAATACTCAATTGGCTGAAGATATCGGATATTTCACCTTGTTGGTCTTGATTGAACTCAGTCCAGTAGGATCCTAGTATCGTGCGGATAATAAATTCAAAGTTATGGGATTGGCTGAGTACGGGCGCTAAAAGATCGTAACGACCTTGAAAATCTAGCTCTTTTCCTTCACGCATGGATTGCAGTAATGTTGACTGTAAGTTGCGGATGACTTCATCTGGGCTGTCCGTAGGTGTTGTTTCTTCTGCCCAAGACAGTGATGTGCCCTGCAAGAGGATTGCAATGGTAAGAATAGAAAGTAACGATTTAATGCTGTGTATTGCTTTCATAACGACGATCCTTCCAACTGGCGCGTTCACCTTGCCAATAGCGATATGCTGAGGTCCATGTCATGGCTAAGTATAGCGTGCCAATAATGGGTAACGTTAGTCCCCAAAGTAATGAACGATGATAGTAAATTAACGTGGGTGTATAGGTTAATAGCATGGCGATCCATGTCATGAGGCTAATGACGGCGATTTTTGCGTTTGTGATCATCAAAAACGCAAATGGCGCGGCCCAGAACATGGATACCATTAATAAAGTGCAAATGAACAGTAACAAAGGGGAATAGTTTAACTGCGTGTAGGCTGTGCGCGCAACCATGTCCCATATGGGTTTTAATTCGTCATAACCACGTTGGCTTTTGGCTGAATGGGTCAGTCCAACCCAGGTTTGGAAGCCAGCTTTCTTGACGTGTGCTGCCAGTGTGCAGTCGTCAATTAATGCGCCATGGATACTTGTAAATGCGTCGATCTTACGCAGCGCTTGTGTTTCTATTAGGATGCAGCCACCCGCTGCTGCTGCGACGCGGGATTTGGGGTTGTTTGATGAAGAGAACGGATAGAGTAATTTAAAGAAGTAGATGAAAGCTGGCATTAACATGCGTTCAGTGAAGCGCTGTAAGGGAAGCTCGGCCATCAAAGACACCAGTGCCAGATTCTCTTTTTGAGCTTTTTCAAGCAAAGTGGGCACGATACCTGACGCTAATTCGATGTCGGCATCAAGTAATAACACATGAGATGTCTGAACTTTATGTAGGCCTTGCTCAAGCGCCCATAGCTTCCCACTCCAACCTGCTGGTGGAGCCGTCCCAGAAATTACTTGTGCACCATATTGCGTTGCTTTTTCTGCTGTTCCATCTGTCGATTGGTCATCAATGACAATGATACGCAAGCCAGATCCTTGTTCATCCAATGCCGCCAGGGTTTGCTGGATTAATGGCGCCTCATCACGTGCCGGAATGAGCACGGTAATGCTATTCAATGCGGCATTTTTGATTTGAGAATCCGTTTCAATTTGTTCCTTAGTGCTCCAAGGGCACCAAGGAACAAATACCAGTCCCCACCAGCAGATAACACCAAGAATAGCTAGATAAGTCGCTACGGCTGTCATCATGTTCTATGAGGAGCTATTTGCTGACGGTTACAGATATGTCAGATAACTTCACAGGGCTTATTATCTTTTTTTCTGCTTTTTCAATGATAGGCTCTGAAACCATGGGACCTGTTGTTTTGGGGCCATTGAATGCAGCTAGCATCGCTTTGATTGGATGTTGTAGCGTATCTTCAACTGCTGTTGCTTCGTAACCACAATGTGCCATACATTGTGCACATTTTGGGTTGTTAGCATGACCATATTTCTCCCAAGGTGTGGTTTCGAGAAGCTCTTTGAAAGTGTCTACATAACCTTCGTCTGATAACAGATAGCACGGCTTTTGCCAACCAAAGACGTTGCGTGTCGGGTTGCCCCATGGGGTGCAATTGTAGTTTTGGTTGCCTGCTAAATAATCCAGATAAAGCGCAGAGTGATTAAGTACCCATTTGCGTTTTAGTTTTTTGCCAAGATCAAAGATGCCACGGAATAGTTTTTTGGTGTCTTGGCTTTGAATAAAGACATCTTGTTGCGGCGCGTCTTCATAACTAAATCCTGGTGCAATGGTTGCACCTTCAACACCGAGTTCCATTGCGTAATCAAGAAATTCAGCCACATCCTTTGGTGTTTCACCTTGGAATAGGGTGCAGTTTACGGTGACTCTAAAGCCTTTACTAAGCGCTAGTTTAATGGCTTCGACAGCGCGATCAAAAGTGCCATCTTGGCATACAGAGGCATCGTGTCGTTCTTTTAAACCATCCAGATGAACCGAGAAGGTTAAATAGGGCGATGGGGAATAATCACCAAGTCTTTTTTTCAATAGAAGTGCATTGGTGCATAAATAAATGTATTTTTTGCGCGCAATAATACCTTTGACAATTTCAGGCATTTCTTTGTGTAGCAATGGTTCTCCACCAGGGATGGAAACCATGGGTGCGCCACATTCATCAACGGCTTGCATACATTCGTCATAGGAAAGGCGTTGATCAAGAACGTCTTCCGGGTGGGCAATTTTTCCACAGCCAGCACAGGCTAAGTTACAACGAAATAAAGGCTCCAGCATCAGTACTAAAGGGTACTTTTCTTTGCCTTTTATTTTTTGCATGATTAAATAAGTGCCGACTGCAATCTGTTGGCGTAAAGGAACTCCCATGAGCAAACCTCCAAAAATGCTTTAATAATCTGATTGATGATCACACATACACTTCACATATAAAATTTAGATGGTCAGAATATAGTCTTAATTTGCAAAATTAAAGCTAAAAATCATTGTTGTTATTCTGCAACAGAATGATTTTCTAACTGAATTGCTCGCTGTTATACGCTGTGTGTTGAAGTTTTATGTGTGAAATGTATATAACGATCGCGATTGTGCTTCTACGTATTAAGGGTGACTGCCGATACCGTCAATAGTAAGCTTGCACTACAAAATAATTTAATTGCTGCATCATTAAAACAACGAGTGTGTGAATTTTACGGTATCTTTAGGGGAATCGCCAATATTTCATGAGTCAACAGTGGGGGCTAAAGCCTTTGCGTTGGACTAGATGTGGGTGCCGATACCGAATAATCGAATCATTTTATAATTGGTGCTGAATGAAATCTGGGGCGCAATAAGCGCCCCAGGATAATACTTAACTTTCAGTGTCGGTGGATACTTAAAAGTTTACGCCAAGTGCGCGTAATGTTTCTTTGGTCAGCTGACCGCCACCGGCTAGATTGTTTTGGTTCTGAAAATCATTAATCGCTGCAACGGTTCTGGGACCGCTCATGCCATCAGCTGGTCCAGGGTTAAAGCCAGCGTCTGTGAGGCTTCGTTGTACACTGCGAATGATGTCTGAAGTAGCTGGAACAACGTCAGTAGCATCATCGTTGGGAACTAATGCCTGAGTTTGAGGCTTTTCGATCGTTTCAATGACTTCTAATGCAGTTTCTTGCGTGTCTTCAATTAGGTTTTCTGTCGCATCCACGCCTGAGTCAACGATGCCTAGCATAGAGTCGACGGTGTTATCGATTGTTTCATCAGCTGTCTCTGTTGCTTCTCCAAGCATATCTGAGATTGATTCAATAGGCTTGTATTCTTCCAGGCCTTCAATGCTGAAAGATTCTTCTTCTATGGCAGCGGTAGATTCGTCAAGCATAGGTTCATATGTGGTGCCTTCGCTTGGAATTGGCGCAACAACTGCCGGTGCAGCCGCATTTTCTTCTTCCGCATCACCACAACCGGATACTAATCCAATTGATAACAGAAGAACGGTGCTTGAGGCTAAGATACTGATTTTTTTAGATTTCATTGATACCCTCCGTAAATATGTAACAAAGTCATTAATCGTGAAAATCCATAGACATACCATTCACCTCTTAATGATAAAGCGAAACGCGTCCAATATTTTACTAAATTTACACTAAAAATACCTTTAATTTCTATTAAATCGCATTATACAGTCCTTTATAATGCAAAAGGAGGCTGTAGCTTAGCATTTTTCTTCAATAAATTTAGTGTAACAATCGTTATTCTTGCATAGAAGTAGCAATATTAGTCTAATTTTTGTCCAAATCGTTAAAAAAATAATCTATGAATTATACCTCGCCCTCGCCCTATAAGAATGATTTGGTATTGATTGGTGGTGGGCACAGCCATGTGGCTGTTGTCAAAGAGCTCGGCATGAGACCATTGGTTGGTCTTAGAGTTACGCTGGTCAGTGAAGATACTTATACGCCTTACTCAGGCATGCTGCCTGGCTTGATAGCAGGCCATTATTCTTTTGATGACTGTTATATTGATTTACGTAAACTTTGTCAGTGGGCGAATGTGCGTTTTATCCGTAACGCGGTTAAATCCCTGAATCCTATAGCAAGGGAAATTACTTGCCATCAATATCCCTCGTTGAGCTACGACTTGCTTTCTATTAATACGGGTTCTCAGCCTGCGCTTGATACAATCAATGGCGCGGTTAATTGTGGGTACGCAGTTAAGCCGGTCAATAAATTCCTCAGTCATTGGCGACAATGGTTAGATATAGCCGCCGCCAATATTACAAACCCATTGCAACATATTGTTGTTGTTGGTGGCGGTGCAGCCGGTGTTGAGGTCTTACTTGCGATGCATTATCACTTGCACAGCAATACTCAAATCAATGCAAAATTTACGCTAGTATGTGCGGATGAAGAACTATTGTCTTCTCATAATTCGCGTGTACAGAAATTTTTTCATGACCATTTAAACGCATTAGGTGTAAAGGTGATCATGGGCCATAGGGTGGCTGCTGCAGCAACAAACCATTTACTGTTGGATGACGGCAGTTCATTGGAAACTAATTTTGTTACGTGGGCGGTCAATGCTGGGGCGCAACCATGGTTAATCGATAGTGGGCTGGCACGTGACAAGCATGGTTTTGTTCAAGTTGATCAATTCCTTCGCAGTGTTTCCCATCCAGATGTCTTTGCGGTTGGTGATAGTGCAGCATTTACACCAAGGCCCTTACCTAAGGCGGGTGTTTATGCTGTGCGCCAGGGTCCGATCCTTACACACAATCTCGTTGCTACATTTAAACGGCGTACGTTACGCCCTTATAAGCCACAGCATCATTTTCTCAGCTTGCTGACCGCTGGCGAGCGTTATGCGGTTGCTTCACGCGGATCGTTTTTTATTAAAGGGAAATGGGTTTGGCAGTGGAAAAACTTCGTTGATCGCCGGTTTATGGCGCGTTTCAATCCTAAGCCGATGGTAGCTAAGAGTGGCGCGGACGGTGTTATGTCTGAGGCAATGCGATGTGGTGGCTGTGGTGCTAAGGTAGGTAGTAGTATTTTACAGGCTGTGTTGGCTCAGCTTAATATTAAAAGTAATACCGATGTTGTTAGCGAACGGGATGATGACGCGGCAATTATTAATCCCCCTGTCGGTATGCAATGGGTTCAGTCCGTCGATTTCTTTAGAAGTTTTATTGATGATCCTTATCTATTTGGTCGTGTCGCTGCGAATCATGGTTTAGGGGATATTCATGCCATGGGTGCGAAACCACATTCTGCATTGGTTACAGCTGTTATTCCTTATGGTCATCCGCGTATTGTGCAAGAAACATTGCTGCATGTGATGCAGGGTGCATTAAGGGTGCTGGATGGAGAGGAGGCTGTTTTGATAGGTGGGCATAGTGGGGAAGGGCCAGAGTTGGCTTTTGGTCTAACTGTCAACGGTACTTTGAGGCCTGGTCAAGCTTTAACTAAGGCAGGGTTGAATCACGGTGATAGTTTGATTCTAACCAAACCGCTTGGAACGGGCGTGTTGCTGGCAGCTAATATGGCTGCGCGTTGTGAAGGGCGATGGTTGGATAATGTGTTGAGTTTTATGTTACAAAGTAATCGTAATGCGGCAATTATTTTGCAGGAACATGGCGCACGTAGTTGTACGGATATTACGGGGTTTGGCTTGTTGGGTCATGCCCGCGAGATGCTAACGGCATCTCAGTGCGGCGCAGTACTGACATTGAATGCAATCCCTGTTTTAGATGGCGCGTTGCAATGTAGCGCTGCAGGTGTGCGAAGTACGCTTTATAGTGCAAACAAAGCAGCTAACGATTGTCAGGTGGGTGCCGTCAACCAGCATTCTGTTTTTCCTTTGCTATTTGATCCCCAAACAGCTGGCGGTTTATTAGCTGGGATATCTGCCGATCAGACTGAATCCTGTCTTTATGCGTTGATTGAAGCAGGGTATACTGCAGCGAAAATTGGTGTTGTAGATCAGTTTGTCCCTGTAAACTCAATAATATTTGATAAAAAGTAAACCACCAGCTCTGCCGGTGGACCCTGAGGTGGCGCCGCGTTTATTGTCCCGTTTTTCTGGTACAAAACCTCCGCCTTCAGGCGGAAAAAGGCTTTAGCCGTAATTGCTCATACTGTGCCTTATTAAAATGAAGGCCCCGTTAGGGGTGAAACCTTCATTTTAATAAGGCATAGTATGAGCTATACAACTGGTTGTCACACAATTTTTTATCATCGTTACCATATTGTATGGACTCCTAAATATCGGCACAAGATTTTGAGAGGAGAAATACGCGAACGGGTTCGTACAATTGTTCGTCAAGTTTGCAAAGAGATGGGTGTAACGATTGTCCGTGGTGTGTTGTCGA
>JAJFJH010000172.1 GCA_021774155.1 Nitrosomonas sp. | reverse complement strand
ATTAACACGGCAACCCAATCTGAGCTTGAAACGTTGCAAGGAATTGGCCCAGCTAAAGCAAAGGCTATTATTGAGTATCGAGAAGAAAAGGGACCCTTTGCATCAAAGGATGATTTGGTCAAGGTAGATGGTGTTGGCGCTGGCACCATTAAGCAACTTCGTGAGCAAATTACCGTTAAAGCTAAAGTTGTTGCGAGTCAGGAAAAAAAACAGCCGTAAAGTAATTAGATTCAAGCACTAAATAAAAAAGCCTCGGATTAAACCGAGGCTTTTTTATTTAGTGTTCATGCTTTAATAACGCAATCACTGTCTGTCTGTTTGGTTTGGGATTAATCGGCGATTGATTTTGGCCACATGTGCGATAATCTGTGTCACTTCATTTCAATATTCAACATCCATGTCTAAGTTCATTGAAGATTTTATTGGCAATACTCCTTTAGTTAGACTCAAACACCTGCCTGGTAAGACGAGTAACATCATTTTAGCGAAACTTGAAGGTAATAACCCTGCCGGATCAGTTAAAGATCGTCCTGCATTATCAATGATTTTGCACGCACAGAAGCGTGGTGATATCAAGCCCGGTGATACGTTGATTGAAGCAACCAGTGGCAATACAGGTATTGCACTAGCAATGGCGGCGGCAGTTATGGGTTATAAGATGATATTGATCATGCCGGAGAACCTGAGTATTGAGCGACGGCAATCCATGTGTGCTTATGGCGCGGAACTTATTTTGGTCTCTAAAGAAGGCGGGATGGAGCGAGCGCGTGATCTTGCTGAACAAATGCGAGATGAGGGTAAAGGGATGATTCTCGATCAGTTTGGTAACCCGGATAACCCTTTGGCACATTACGAAGGCACGGCACCTGAAATTTGGCGTGATACCGAAGGAAAGATAACGCATTTTGTGAGTAGTATGGGTACGACTGGCACGATTATGGGGTGTGGACAATATCTTAAGAAACAAAATTCAGCCATTAAAATTATTGGCGTTCAGCCAAAAGACGGGGCGCAGATTCCGGGGATCCGTAAATGGCCAGAAGCTTATCTGCCTAAAATTTATGATGCTAAACGTATCGACGAGATTCGATTGGTTTCTCAAGATGAGGCTGAAGATTTAACGCGGCGTATGGCAAGCGAAGAAGGAATTTTTGCGGGTATTTCTTCCGGCGGTGCATTGGCTGCAGCACTTAAGCTTTCAGCTGAAGTTGAGAATGCGGTGATTGTGTTTATTGTATGTGATCGGGGTGATCGCTACTTATCTACGGGTGTTTTTCCCGCTTAAAATGCTTGGGCTGGACAAATGATGCGTCATCTGCTTGTTGGTGTTTTGCTGGCAACGATTGCCTTGACTCTTTTTGCTGATACGACTTCTCCTCGTTCCCAAATTACGTTCTCAATTAAAGATATTCAAAGTCCTGTTTTTAGCGCGAAAGGGATTCAACTTAAAGTTTCTGGTGAAAGGCTCTCTCAATTGTCGTTTCACATAAGCGAAGTTGTTGTTCAGGAGCAAACCTGGCGCGACCTTAAACTGACTTGTGATCATTTTAAATTGACAGATAGTTTAGTGGATTGTGCCGGTGGGATGCTGCAGCTACCTAATGTTGGGCTATTACCTGTGGTTTTTCGTTATTCCTCGCTTGAGAACGTATTCAACTTTGCAATGAAACCGATGGTAGATGAGCATTGGCAATTCTCAATGCATTGGGTCGAGGATGCATGGCGTAATAAATTAAAAATTACGAATGGCCGGTTAGCACGTATTGCGCAATGGTTGCCAAAGATAGAAACGATGCCGGTTCCAAGTAAAGGAACGGTGAATGGTGGTGCTAAGCTAAGTGGTAATGCAGATGGAGTCGCTGATGTTGAAATCGCGTTGTTGGTTGATGCGTTGGATTTTAGTGATAGTAGTGGGTTGCACGCAGGTGAAGGTGTCAATGCAGTGATCAACATGAATGCGAAGCGTAGTTTGATAGATAATCGTTGGCGATGGCGGGGTGATATCAATTGGCAAAACGGTGGCGTGTTCTGGCAGCCACTATATTTGACAGGGCGTGGTCACCGTCTTGATCTAGAAGGTGTAACTAGTGAAGAAACGATTCACCTGCATCAGGGAACATTGAGTTTTGCCGATATTGGGGCGTTTGAATTCTCGGGTGTGATGGCACGTCAGAACAACGAGTTAATCGATTTTAATTTAGATGCGGATAGCTTAGAGTTGTCAGTTTTATTTGATCAAGTGATCAACCCTTTTTTAAGAAATACAGCCTTTGCTGATATGCAAATTACAGGGAAAAGCAAGGTAACATGGCGCTATCGTCAAGGTGTCTCTGAATCATTCGATATAGGTTTGTATGATGTTTCCGTTATTGATCAACGGAAACGTTTTGCGTTTAACCGAGTGAATGCGCATGTGCCTTGGCATAAAAAAAATGCCACGATTGCGGATATAAGTTTCTTAAATGCTCATGTATTACGGATTCCGATGGGAAATACACGTGTGGCTTTGGAAATCAATGATAACGACTTGAGAATTCCGCAATTGGTTTTGCCTGTGCTTGACGGCACGCTAGAGTTGGAGGATTTTAAGGCGACTCGACAGACTGATGGCTGGTATTGGCAGTTTAGCGCCGAGCTGTCGCCAGTTTCGATGGAGAAGTTAACAGAGGCGCTTCAGGTTCAGTCAATGCATGGCACGCTGTCAGGTAAAATTCCAGGGGTAAGTTATAAGAAATCAGCAATTGCTGTTAATGGCGAGTTGTCATTTAATATTTTTGACGGAATAGTGACTGCTAAGAAGTTGCAGTTAATTGACCCATTAGGTTTTGCGCCACACCTTAAAGTAGATTTGGCTATGCGTGATTTGGATCTTGATTTGCTGACACGTACATTCTCATTTGGCAATATGCAGGGACGTATTGATATGGAAATGAATCGTCTGGAACTTTCCAATTGGCAGCCAATTAGGTTTGATGCACATCTGTTTAGTAGCCCGGGAAAGTATTCGCGCCGAATAAGTCAGGCGGCAATACAGAATATTTCAGCACTCGGCGGAGCGGGTGCGGCAGCAGCGATTCAGCGTAGCTTTATGCGTTTTTTCGAAGAGTTTTCTTATTCAGAAATAGGATGGCGCTGCGTATTACGCAATAATGTTTGTCGGATGGGAGGGATTGAGCCGGATGACCAGACGGTAGAGTGGCAGGGCTATACCATAGTTGAGAGCGGCGGCATTCCGGCCATTACAGTGATAGGCTATAATCGCAATGTCAGTTGGCATGAGCTGATTAATCGCTTGAAACGTATTACAGAGGGAGGTAGTCCGATTATCCAATAGGGAGTTATATGAAAAATATTTATTTCTACGCTGGTTCGGTGGCGTTTGTTAGTTTTTTTTTATCAGCGTGTGTCACAATTAATATTCATTTTCCTGCTGCGGCAGCTGATGAAGCGGCAGATAAAATTATCCAAAGAGTGATGCAGCAAGAAATTGAAGAAAATGATTAAGGTCATGTTGTTAATAGATTGTTTAAACAAAATAACCGTACTGAAGAGAGGCAGTAACTATGAGTAATCAAATTTTTCGATTAATGCTGTTGTTATTTTTTGTGGTGTTGTCTCAAGCGAGTTTTGCATCTGCCAATATTGAAATCGATACACCGGCAATTAATCAGATTGAGAAGAGTATGCAGCAGCGTTATAGTCAACTGATGCCATTTTATACTAGTGGTGCGGTAGGGTTTACTCAAGATGGTTTGATCGCTATGCATGATGCAAATGCCGTGTCTTTGGCAGAGCGACAAACAGTTAATTCGTTGATAGCGGCAGAGAATCAAGATCGAAATGCGCTTTATCTTGAGATAGCGCGGGCTAATAATAATCTGGGGTGGGAGAATGAGATTCGTCGCACATTTGGCCAGCGTTGGATCAAATTAGCTAAATCAGGGTGGTGGTATCAGGCGACGAATGGTAGTTGGGTTCAAAAGTAAGAAAACAAGTAGGCCAATAGAAGATATGCAGTCGTCTTGTTGAAGCTAAAAGAAATAGGGGGTGTTGTTAGTGGCAACCTTCTTTTTTTATGTTTTACAGAAATTTGAAGTAAAGTTGATGATAGCGTGCGAGGAAATTTGACTTAAAAGTTTTTTTGTAAGGTGTGTGAAGTATTTA
>JAJFJH010000171.1 GCA_021774155.1 Nitrosomonas sp. | reverse complement strand
GTGGCCGGCCTTGTTTAAACGATAACCCAGCTCGACGTCTTCGATTTTGTCAACCCGTTTTTCATCAAGACCGCCTACCTCGAAGAAAATCTCCCGCCTGATCGCGCCACAGCCGCTCCAGAAAGTAGAGGCGTCTTCCTTGCCAGCCTGGTGAACGTGATGGTGCAGTAAATTCCGGTACTGCGAAAGAAAATTGGGTTTGCCGGGCAGGTCGTCGTAAGAGCCAAACAGCGCGGTCAATCCCGGAGCGGCAGTGAAAGCAGCCAGCACCTTTTGAATCGTATCCGGCTGGATAGCGACGTCGGCGTCGAAAAAGAAAAGGATGTCGCCGGTGGCTTGCTGCGCGCCGACATTGCGCGCCCGGGCCGGGCCGCTGCGTTTCGGGGTCTCAATAATCTTTGCCGCCAGAGACGGATACGGATACGGCGTTCCGGCCATGCCACCGTCCGCAACGATGATGATTTCATCCGGCTGACAGGTTGTCGCGGCCAGGGCTAGCAGGCACTGGCGAAAGTCTTCGCCGCCACGGTGGACGGGGATAATGACGGATATTGTCAATAGAGAGATTGCAGGCCTTTTTCGTCTAAGAGAAACCGATAGTGTTTTCCCTGAAAACTATACACTCACTTGCCCCAAACTGCAATCATTTCATCCCAAGGTTCGTGTGTTCGATCTTGTATGCCGTATTCTACTATTTCACATTTCTCGCTTGGGATTTAAAATGACTTTGACTGCAAAGTGACGGACTGCGGCATCACAAAACTCCAGCCGCGCGATGGAATCTCCGAGGGAGTGGATAGCTCTTTATAAACCTTCGATCTTGGATAGCGACTGCGTCGCTATCTTGACATCCGAGCAAATTGCCTGGGGATAGATATGCGAGAAATCATAAAAAAAACCAGCATCTGGGTCTTTCTAAATAGCAGGTGCCGGACACTGTACAAGTGCCCGGCACCCGGACATCATGGGTCATTTGATACTATTTCATCAGCATGAGCTTTCTGGTGGCCACAAAATCGCCTGCCTGGATACGGTAGACGTAAGTACCGGTGGCAACCTGGACGCCGCGCTGGTCTCTGCCGTTCCAGATTTGATTGTGACGTCCCGCAGCCATCGGGCCGGAGATCAATGTCCGGACCAATTGCCCGCGTATGTTGTAAATCGTAAGCTTGACGTCACTGGCCTGCGGCAGTGCGAAACGAATCGTCGTGCTCGGGTTGAACGGGTTCGGGTAGTTGCCTTCGAGTGCA
The DNA here is from genome assembly GCA_021774155.1 of Nitrosomonas sp. Taxonomy (GTDB): domain Bacteria; phylum Pseudomonadota; class Gammaproteobacteria; order Burkholderiales; family Nitrosomonadaceae; genus Nitrosomonas. Next base: position 7,121 of record JAJFJH010000171.1, on the reverse strand, counting down.
AATTCCGTCGGGATGACATTGACGATCTCGGCCTCTTCGCTTTCGAGAGTAACAGTCACGGCCTTTGTTGCCGATTGTCCTGCTTTAGCGAGCGCCTTTTGGGCACTCTTCCATGCGGACTTGAACTTTGAGATGGCCTTGTCTGCTTTGCCTTTATCCAACTCTTTTTGGGCCTTTGCCATGGCTTTCGCAGCCTTGGCGAGCTGTTTGTCGACCGCCTTGCTGCCGGCAAATTGTTGTGCTTGAGCGATGGCGTCTAGCGCCAACTGGCGAGCGAAACCAACCAGGTCGTCGATGCAGTCCGAGACCGGGACATCCCGCTTGCGGGCCTGCTTCAGCGACTTCACTGCTTTTTGGATGTCGCTGAACGCGTTCTTGACTTTGCCCTGGGCCATTCGACTTGCAGCCCGCTCAATCTTCTCGCTCGCCCGCTTCAGGTCTTTTTTAGCCTTCTTGGGAGTGTTAGGATCGTCCAGCAGCTTATCAACTTTGGCTTTGACGTCCGCCAGGGTCCGCTTCGCCTTATCATTGTCAAGAATAGTGCCAGTGCCGATGTTATTCTTACCGAGCACCGCACCAATGGGCTTGCTCAGGTTCACAAAAAATGTCTCAGTCGGCTCATGAACATTGTCGTCGACTATCGGAACGGAAATGGTCGTCGACAACTTGCCCTTTGGAATTGTCGCAACACTGGCAAACTTTTTGTAATCTCCTGGCGCTCTGGCTGTATTGTCCATTGTAGAAAAAGCAACCTTCACAGCATTCGCGCTCACCGAATTCAAGCTCACGGTAAAGACCGCAAACTTGCCATTTTCGTTCACCTTGACGTTGTTGATAGAGATCTCCGGCAGCTTCGGGGGAGCTTTATCGTCATCGAAAATCGTGCCCTTGCCGGTACTCTTCTTGCCAAGAACTGCGCCGCTCGCCCCGCTCAACTTAACAAAAAAGTCTTCAGTTGGCTCCGGTTTCAAGTCATTGATAAACGGTACGGAAATTTTGGCCGATTTCGTCTTGGGTAGTATCCTGACCCCGCCACGCAACGCCTTATAATCGACACCAGCTATCGCCGTGCCGTTTGTAGTGGTGAAGGCAACCGTCACGGTCCGTAAACTGGCTGAGCTCAAACTTACGGTAAAGATCGCAAACTTGCCGGGTTCGTTCACCTTGACGTCGTTGATGGTGACTTCCGGGAGCTTCGCTTTATCGTTGTCCAAGATAGTGGCTATCCCGGTACTTTTCTTGCCAAGTATTGCGCCGGACGGTTTGCTCAGGGCTACCTTGAATGTTTCACTCGGTTCCGGAAACGGGTCATCGACAATAGCAATGGAGATGGTCGTAGACAACTTACCTTTTGCAACCGTGGCAAAGCCGCTGGCCTTTTTGTAATCCGGTTGTATGGCCCGGGCTGAGATGTCATTCGTATTATAAAAAACTGACACGGCGTTCGTACTGACTGAATTCAAACTCACGGTAAAGACGGCAAACTTGCCATGTTCCGGCACCTTGATGTCGTTAATAGAGACTTCCGGCAGTCTCGCTTTGTCGTTGTCCAAGATGGTGGCGATGCCGGAGCCATCCTTGACGGTTGCATTGCTAGCGTTTCCTAAACTGACTCCAAAGGTTTCAGTGCCTTCAACCACTTTGTCATCGACAATGGGAATGGAAATGGTGGTGGTCTTTTTCAATTTTGGTATCGTAACAATGTTGCTGGTTCTCTGGTAATCCCCGGGGGCTGTAGCTGAACCGTCAAAGGTTTTGAAATCTAGGCGTACGTCTTGCGAAGAGGCAGAGTTTAAACTCAGGGTAAAGACCGCAAATTTGTCCTTCCCTTCGGTTACGCTCACATCGTTGATGGAAAGTTCCGGCAGTGTCGGTTGGGCGAAGAGCGGAACTGCCAGCAACAACAATCCCAAAACCCCTAATCTAAACATGGTTTTTTTCATAGTAAGAACGTGCATGGTGCGGTCTCCTTGTTAGATTATGTCCCTGATATTGAACCTGCTTTGCCTGTCCCTGGCGTTTCTCAGGTTCCCCTTCGCTTCCTTAAGATGTGACAGAGGTTTGAGTGAATCGTCTGTTCCGGTCAAAGCACCGGACACCGTATGTAGACAGCGGTTTCCTACATTGAGCCACGTAAAGATAAAAAGTGCAAGGCTGAATGTCTAACACTCTCCATTCAATCTTTGACACGAATCATTCATGGGGATGCAGTTTGAGTGATTTGCGTACATACTGTTAAGGCAGGTTAACATGTTGCGGAACAAGACAAGAAAGCGAGCTTCTTAAGGAAAGTCGGGTTTCTGCCGCCCTAATTGTCAGGAACCCGGCTTCTCCTCTTTCCCAAGATAGAAAGACGGCGCCTGGCCAAATTGCAGGCGAAAACAGCGGGAAAAATAGGACAGGTTCTTGAACCCCGCTGCGAAGGCAATTTCGCTGACATTGCCGCTATTTTCCTGCAGCAACTGCTTTGCGTGCTCCAGCCTGACAGAGCGAATAAACTGACTGGGGGATTGGCCGGTCAATGCCGAGAGCTTGCGCCACAGTTGCGGCTGGCTCATACCGACCTCCTGGGTCAGGGCCTCGACGCCAAACTCTTCATCCTCCAGGTGTGCGGTGACGATGTCGTGCAAACGCCGGATAAACTTTTTGTCGACCGTGCCGGCGTCCACTTCGTCTGAGATAAGCTTGCCGGTTTCGCTGAAACGGTCACGCAGGTTGCGGCGCAGCTCAATGAGATTTTTTACCCGTACCAGGAGTTCCTTAGCACGAAACGGTTTTAGTACATATGCGTCTGCGCCGGTTTCCAGACCGGTAAGTCTCTCTTCTTCTGCCGCCTTGGCGGTCAAAAGAATGACCGGGATATGGCTGGTCTTTTCATCCTGCTTCAAAAATGCGCAGACTTCGTAACCGTTTTTACCGGGCATCATCACATCGCTGATAATCAGGTCTGGGATGATTTGAACGGCCTGGTCGATACCCTCTGCCCCATCCCTGGCTTCGAGCACCTTATAGGCCGGCTCCAGATGGCTACGGATGTAGGACCGCATGTCGGCATTATCTTCTATGATGAGGATAATGGTGTCGCCAAGACCGGGTTCCTTGTCCGCACCCACGGGGGAGAGAGTGGACGAGGCAGGATCCTCAGCAAGGTCCGCGACTAGCTTTTGTGTAGAGCTTTGCCGATCCTGACGGTCACTCGCGGTTACTTCCGCCGCGACAATTTCATCCTGCTGTAAATGGCGCTTGCCCAGGGGCAGGCAAACGGAGAATATCGTTCCGTGGCCTTCCCGGCTTTGCACTTCAATTCTGCCGTTGTGCAGCTCCACAAGCTCCTTTACCAGGGCCAGGCCAATGCCTGCGCCTTCATGCTCCCGCGTGCTGGCACTATCCCCCTGGTAGAAACGATCGAAAATGTAGGGTAGACGCTCAGCCCGGATACCGATTCCGGTATCCTCAACGGTGATTTCAACACAGTTTTCGGGGCACACTCCGTCACCTCCGGCAGAGGCTTCGCACTGCCGGCTCCGGATCACATGTTGGCCGTCCGCTGGTTGCTCCGCGTCATGTGTGCAAAGCACAATCGGCTTGCACACTACGGTGATGCGCTCTCCGGCAGGGGTAAATTTTAGAGCATTGGACAACAAGTTGGTAAAAATCTTCTCCACCACATCCGGATCAAAGTACGCCTGTAATGGCGACCGGCCATTGCCGGCGGCCTGCCGGGATTCCTGGTCATCAAACTCCAGCTCGATCTGTTTGCGCCCGGCCCAGGATTCAAACGACATCACCAGCCCCCGCAAGAACCTGGTAAAATCACCGGGACCGGCCTGCAGGCTGGTTTTTCCGGCTTCCAGCTTGGCCAGGTCCAAAAGCTGATTTATGAGCCGGAGCAAACGCTGCGCATTGCGCTGCACCAATGTAGCTTTCCGCCTGGCCCTTTCGCCTGTGGCATGTGAAATGAGGTCTTCTATCGGCCCAAGAATGAGCGTTAGCGGGGTGCGAAACTCGTGGGAAATGTTTGCAAAAAAATCGGATTTGAGACGGTCCAACTCCTGCAGTTTTTTATACTCGACAAGTTCAAGTTCGCGCTGATGCCGGCGCTGCATTCGCTTTCTTCCGGCACGGAAAATAGCGTAGAAGAAACAGCCTCCGGAGAGTGAATAAAACAGATATGCCCACCAGGTGCGGTACCATGGTGGTAGAATATCAAGTCGAAACCTGGCCGTCTTGCTGACTTGACCATAGATGTTTTTCGCTCGCACGCGGAACGAGTACGCTCCTTCGTCCAGATTGGTGTAACTCTTCCAGGTTTCCTGCGTCCACTCCGACCAGTCTCTGTCGCGGCCCTGCAAAAAGTACTGAAAACGATTTCCCAACAGTCCGTCATAAAATGGAGTTGCAAAGTCGAAACGCAGATTGTTCTGGGCATGCGGCAGGGAAGTCACGCGACCAATACCGGCAGGTTGGTCGTCCACGTTATCGAAAGCCGCTGTGCCGCCAAAGACCACAGTGGTGTCATTCGCCGTTACCTTGCGTACAAGCGTTGCGTAATCGGCCTCATCATCCGGCTCGAGCGTTTCGTCGTACCGCACGATACCCTCGCCGCCTGCGAACCAGACCACGCCATCCAGCTCCGGTTCAGGGTAAATGGAAAACACCGGCCCAAACGCCATCGCGCGGGCGAGACGACCGGTCTGCCAAACATAGGTACCATCTGCACGCGGAGCCAGGAGACCCATCTCGGCGCGGCCACGATACTGGCGTTGCACCCAATAACGCCCCTGCCGGTCAACCTGACAGACGTCTCCGAGTGAGCATGCGGCGTCTGCTACGACCGCTCCAAAGGTAGAATCCGGTACAAACAGTCCGCTCCTTGCATCAAAACGCCGCAGTCCCTTGCCCGTGGCAAACAAGAGCTTCCGGTCTACTTCCAGTATCGTTATCCAGCCGTGTGGCAGAGCACTCTCCGGCCCGTAGCGCAAGATCGCCATTTCTGATGTTGTCGCATTCAGTACCTGTGGCGGCAACGGGTCCGGTATCCGCCAGACCCCGCGATAACGTGTCCCCAGCCACAGGGAGCCATTACGATCCTCAACCAGATTGCCAATCGCGGTTACGATGCCCGGGACCTTGCCGAGAAATATGGCTTGTCCATTGCTCAGCCTGAGAAGTCCGAGACCATCGTAAAGTCCGGCATAGATCAAATCCCGGTCGCGTCTGGAACGATAAAAACATGCGACGTTCTCCGGTGCCACCAGCGTCGCTTCTGTGCCATCGATCCGGTAAAGACCGTCCTGCGCCCCGGCAAACAGGAACTCATCCGCTGACAGCAAAGCACTTGTCTGGGCCGTTATCCCGGTAACAGGTTTAAAAACAGACAAAGCGCCGGGCGCTGTGGCCGGCTGTAAGTAGTAGATGCCGAGACCGGTCGCGACATATAACCAGCCCTGGTGGCGCGTGACCGCGACAACACCGTTCTCAATGCCGGGCGTATGCTGATACAAAGTCAACGGCTGCTGAACCTCGTACCGCGCCACCCCGCCATTCAACGCCAACCATAATCCTTGTCGCGCATCTTCATAGGCAAACTTGACATGAACATCACGCAGACCGCTGGCCTTGTCTATAATTCGTCGCAGATAGCCCTGGCGGTCGACGATAGCGGCACCGCCGCGTTCGGTTGCCAGCACGATAGAGCCGTCGCTCAACATGGCCCCATGTTGCAACCGCTGCTCACGGATAAACGCATCCGCCTCCGTAACAAAGGGCCGGAAGCTCTTGCCGTCAAACAGAAACAGGTGCTCGCGCGTTAAGACAAGCATACTCTGCGTGGCGACCGCCTGAGTTGTATCGCGTGCATGAGACAACGTTGACTCGGCCGACTTTGGACCGGAAGAAAACGGCAGAATCGAATAGATCCGCAGCCCGGCAAACCGGCCCCCGTCGGATACCAGCTGCAGGCTACCGCCCACCATAGATAGTAAGCCCACTCCTTCCTCTTGCACATATAGCTGATCCTGAACTTCAAAAGCCGCAAGAAACCTCGTGCCCGCATGCCAGGTGCGCAACTCTGGCCCCGCCTCATCCACGGCGGACAGGTCTACGGGTAGTCGGAAAAGACGTGCCCTGGACTGAAAAAAGACCTCATCACCTGCGACCACAACGTTTCTCACATCGCCAAAGGCGCGCTCCTCTTGCGGGACATAGGCAAGCAGGGAGGCATACTGCATCTGGCCACGGGCATCGGGCGCCAGATATCCGAATTCATCCTGCGCGCCAACGTAAATTCGATCGTTATTATCCCGGGCCACGGAACGGACGAGGGAGGCATTGGTCACCGGAATCACGCGCCAGGAGACACCGTCGAATTCATGCACTCCGTGGCTTGCACCCAGATACATAATACCCCGGTTGTCCTGCACAATCGACCAGTGCTGCACGTGGGTATTGTAGTCCTCATAGGTAAAGCTGTGCATGTATGGCTTACCGGCCTCCAGCCAACGTTCAGGCTGCACGGGTGCTTGAGATGTCTGTGCCAGCAGATGCGATGTCATGCACAGAAGCACGATCCCTGTCAGAAGCAGGGTTTGTAGTACAGCCCTAGTCTTCGGTAGCAAGTTGCAGGTTCTCTTGGTTTTCATTGACGGGGCCGCGCAACGGACTCCGACCTGGCCGGCAATGAGTCAGGATTTTGCAAGGAATACGCCTTACGAGATTTTTCTAAGTGTGGATATCAGAGTGACCCGGCAGCAAAAAGCGACGGACTCTGAAAAACTGAGCCTATAGAATGTAATATACCGGCAATTCTTCTTTCTGCAAACATCAGGAGAACACGGGGCATTTCATTTCTTGCAGATGCGTACCGATCTGAACACCCGCCCCTGTGAGAACCTCAGATGCTTCTGGCATATTTGAACCAAAACAAGGCGGCCACCGCCTTCAGCCCATCGAGCCAGGTGATCTTTTTCCCTTCCCGAAAACTGCGCGGATGGTAGCTGACCGGAACCTCGCGAATCATTAGTCCCAGGCGGGCCACTTTGACCGTAAACTCCGGATCGAAACCGAAGCCGTTTGATTCGAGGGTCAGTTTGTTGAGCACGTCTCTGCGGAAGGCTTTGTAG